>CAZOZD010000043.1:0-12289 GCA_964584195.1 uncultured Burkholderiales bacterium | reverse complement strand
TCGAACCGGTCGCCCACCTGCAGGCGCACCACCCGGCCGTCCGACAGGCGCACCAGCGCCCGGCGGCTCGACGGGGTGCCGAAGACGCCGATCAGGTTGGCCTCGCGCGGGCGGATCGCCCGGCGCAGCGTGGCCGATTCCTGCACCGAAGCCGAGGTCGGGGTCGCCGCCCGCCCGGCCGAGGCGGCCTCGGCTCCCTCGTCCTCGTCGTCGGCCGGCGAGGGCGCCCGGGCCGGGGTGAGGGTGTGCGTCGAGGACAACGGCGCGGGTTTTCCCGAGGCCCTGATGGACCGGCTGTTCGAGCCCTATGCCTCGACCAAACCCAAAGGCACCGGGCTGGGGCTGGCCATCGTCAAGAAGATCATCGAGGAGCACCACGGCGAGGTCGAAGTGAGCAATCCGAGCACGGGTGGCGCCCGTGTGTGCTTCACTCTGGCCTGCATGGAAAACGGGAATGAACCTGAAAACCGCAGTTGAACCACTGAGTTACATGGAACGCATTGAAAGACAGTGGCTTGTTGCATTCTCCCGCCTCGCCTGCCGGGCGAGCGTGGGTCGTCGCGGAAACGCCCGGCTGCTTGGGGTTCTCTGTGAACTCCGTGTCTATGTGGTAAGGAATTTAGGATGAATGACATCCTGGTAGTGGACGACGAACCGGGCATCCGCGACCTGCTGCGCGAGATCCTCGAGGAGGAAGGCTATGAGGTGCGGCTCGCCGCCGACGGCCAGGAGGCGCGCGCCGCGCTTGCCGCCAGTCCTCCGGCGCTGGTGCTGCTCGACATCTGGATGCCCGATCTGGACGGGCTCACCCTGCTCAAGGAATGGTCCAGCGCCGGCCAGCTCGGCATGCCGGTGGTGATGATGTCCGGCCATGGCACCATCCATACCGCGGTGGAGGCCACCCGGCTGGGCGCATTCGATTTCCTGGAAAAGCCGATTCCGTACAAGAAACTATTGCAGACCGTGGCCAAGGCGCTGACCAGCCGGCCTGTCCTGGCACTCGCACCCGCCAGCCTGGATGCGCTGGGCACTGGCGAGAGCGTGCGCCAGCTCGCCCAGCGCCTGCGCCAGGCGGCGCAGGCGAACGCGCCCATCCTGTTGTCGGGCGAACCCGGGGTCGGCTTCGAGCCTTGTGCCCGTTTCATCCATGTCGCCGGCACGCCCTGGGTGGCGCCGGACGAGATGGCGCCACTGGTCGAACGGCCCCTGGACTGGTTGCAGGCCGCCAAGGGCGGACTCCTGTTCCTGCGCGAGGTGGCACAGCTCACGCCATTGCAGCAGAAGGGGCTGCAACTGCTGATCGCCCGCCGTGAGGAATTCAGGGTCCAGCTGGTCTGCGGCAGCAGCGAGAATCTCGCCCACAAGGCCGCCGCCGGGACGTTTTCCAAGGATCTGTACAACCGTCTGGCCCAGGTGGCGGTGCGGGTGCCGGCCTTGCGCGAGCATGCCGAAGACATCCCGCGTCTGATCGAGGCCGCGCTCGCTGCCGCGGCCGAGCGGCTGGGGCAACCGCTACGGCGGCTGGGCGAGGGCGTGCTCGAACGCCTGACCCGGTACGACTGGCCGGGCAATCTCGACGAACTCAACAGCGTGGTCAACAACCTGGCGGTGACCGCGCTGGCCGAGACCATCGAGCTGGCCGACGTCGAGGCATTCATCGGCAATGACCGCCGCGCCCAGGCCGGAGAGCTGGCGCCCCTGTTCGGCCTGCCCCTGAAGGAGGCGCGCGATGCGTTCGAGCGGGCCTATCTCGATGCCTTGCTGGCCGAATGCGGTGGCAGCATGACCCGGGTGGCCGAGCGTTCGGGGCTCGAACGCACCCATCTGTACCGCAAGATCAAGCAGCTGGGGATAAAATCCGGCTCCCGCAACGGTGGCGACTGATCCCTTGCCATGAAAATCATCATCCTCGGCGCCGGCCAGGTCGGTTCCAATCTGGCGGCGAGCCTGGTTTCCGAGGCCAACGACATCACCGTGGTCGATGTGGACGCCGCCAAGCTGGCCGCACTGCAGGACCGCTACGACCTGCGTACGGTATGTGGCCAGGCCTCGCACCCGGCGGTGCTGCGCGAGGCCGGCGCCCAGTTTGCCGACATGCTGGTTGCAGTCACCATGAACGACGAGACCAACATGGTCGCCTGCAAGCTGGCGGCGGCGCTGTTCAACATTCCCACCAAGATCGCCCGCATCCGCGCCCAGGACTACATGCGCCACCCCGAGCTGTTCGGGCGCGACAACATGGCGGTGGACTACGTCATCAGCCCGGAAAAGGAGGTGACCGAGTACATCCGCCGCCTGATCGACTACCCCGAGGCCCTGCAGGTGGTCGATTTCGCCGAGGGCCGCATCCGCCTGGTGGTGGTGCGGGCCCAGGGCGGGTTCCTGGTCAGCCGCCAGCTCAAGGAGATGCGTGACCACCTGCGTCTGCACCTGCGCGAGCCCAAGGATGAACACCTGCACCCGCTCGACGCGCGGGTGGCCGCCATATTCCGCCGCGACCGCGCCCTGGTGCCGGAGGGCGACACCGTGATCCAGGATGGCGACGAGGTGTTCTTCATCGCCGCCACCAGCCACATCCGCGCCGTGATGAAGGAGATGCGGCGCAGCGACCATGGTGTGCGCCGGGTGATGATCGCCGGTGGCGGCAACATCGGCAGCCGGCTCGCCGCCGTCCTGGAGAACGACTACGAGGTTAAGCTGATCGACCACAACAAGGCCCATGCCCAGCGCCTCGCCGAGCAGCTCGGCAACACCCTGGTACTGGTCGGCGACGCCACCGACGAGGGCCTTCTGCAGCAGGAGAACGTCGAGGACATGGACATCTTCTGCGCGCTCACCAATGACGACGAGGACAACATCATGTCCGGCCTGCTCGCCAAGCGCATGGGCGCGCGCAAGGTGATCGCGCTCATCAATCGCGCCAGCTACGTCGACCTGCTGCAAGGGGGCGAGATCGATGTCGCCCTGTCGCCGGCGCAGGCCACCATCGGTCCCCTGCTCACCCACATCCGCCGTGGCGACATGGCGGTGGTGCACAGCCTGCGCCGCGGCGCGGCCGAGGCGATGGAGGTGGTGGTGCATGGTGACGCGCGCACCTCCAAGCTGGTCGGTCGCCGCATCGAGGCCATCGACCTGCCCGAGGGGGTGTCGATCGGCGCCATCGTGCGTGGCGAAAAGGTGCTCATCGCCCACCACGACACCCTGATCGAGCCGGAAGACCACCTCATCGTGTTCGTGCCCAACAAGCGCATGGTGCCGAAGGTGGAGAAGCTGCTCCAGGTCGGTTTCGGCTTTTTCTGAGCCCTTGCGTCGCCGTGCATAGCCGCATCCTGCCCATCCTGCATGTGCTCGGCCTGGTCATTGCCGTGTTTGGCCTGTCCATGTTGCTGCCGCTCACGGTATCGCTGGCGGTCGGTGACGATGCCCAGCTCGCATTCGACCAGGTGTTCCTGATCACCTTCGGCAGCGGCATCGGCCTGTGGTTGATCGGCCGTCGTCACCGCCGCGAGCTGAAGGTGCGCGACGGCTTCCTCCTGGTGGTGATGATCTGGCTGCTGCTGCCCCTGTTCGGCGCCCTGCCGCTGCTGTTCCAGATTCCGGACCTCAGTTTCACCGACGCCTATTTCGAGGCCACCTCGGGGCTGACCGCAACCGGCTCCACCCTGCTCTCCGGGCTCGAACACCTGCCGCCTTCGATCAACCTGTGGCGCACCCAGATGCATTACCTGGGTGGCATGGGCATCATCGTGCTGGTGGTGGCGGTACTGCCGATGCTGGGCGTGGGCGGCCGGCAGATGTTCAAGGCCGAGATCCCGACGCCGATGAAGGACACCAAACTCACCCCGCGCATGACCGAGACCGCCAAGGGGCTGTGGGTCGCCTACATGATCTTCACCGTGCTGTGCGTGACGGCATTCTGGTGGGCCGGCATGGGCTGGCTGGATGCGCTCATCCACGCATTCTCGGTGATGAGCCTGGGGGGGTTCTCGTCCTACGACGCCAGCCTCGGCCATTTCAACTCGATCCCCATGGAAGCCATCGCGGCCGGCTTCGCGCTCATTGCCAGCGTCAATTTCGCCACCCATTTCATGGCCATGCACGGCATCAGCCTGCGTCCATACCTGCATGACCCGGAAATCCGCTGGTTCCTGTTCGTGGTCCTGTATTCCTGCCTCGCCCTGGCGGCCCTGCTGTGGGCGCGGGAGGTGTATCCGGATTTTCTCACCGCCCTGCGCTACGCCAGTTTCAACACCATCTCGGTGGCCACCACGCTCGGCTTCGCCACCACCGATTACGCCGCCTGGCCCTTCGTCGCCGGCATGTGGATGCTGTTTCTGTCCTCCTTTTGCACCAGCGCCGGCTCCACCGGCGGCGGCATCAAGATGCTGCGCGCCATGCTGCTCTACAAGCAGGTGTACCGCGAGCTGGTGAAGCTGTTGCACCCCAATGCCGAACTGCCGACCAAACTGGGCAGCAGCGTGGTGCCGAACAAGATCATCTACGCCGTGCTGGCCTTCCTGTTCATCTATGTCGCATCCATCGTGGTGCTGAGCTTCGTGCTCATCGCCAGCGGTCTGGACGTGGTCACCGCGTTCACCGCCATCGTCGCCACCATCAACAACACCGGCCCCGGTCTGGGCGCAGTCGGTCCGGCCGGAAACTATTCCGTGCTCACCGATTTTCAGACCTGGGTGTGCACCTTCTCCATGCTGCTCGGCCGACTCGAGCTGTTCACCCTGCTGGTGGTGCTGACCCCGGCGTTCTGGCGCAAGTGAGCCTCAATTCCTTATCCCCGGCCCTTCCTCCGGCTCTGGAAGGAAGGGAAAACCCTCTCCCGCAGTGAAAGGGCAGGGTGGAGGCCGAAGGCCACCCTTGGCGATGTCGCATCGGCCAGGATGCGGCTTCGCCGCACCCCCATCCCGGCCTTCCCCCGTTGGGGGAGGGGGTCGATAGCGCTTGTTCTGAAGCGTTTTTCATCCCCTGGGGTGGCGCGAGTCGCAATGCGCGATAGGCGCATCCAGAACGCCTTCCAGTTCTTCCAGGATGCATGCGGTCGCGCCCCGGTGGCGTTCGGCGAAGGCGCGGCCGGCCTCGGCCATGCCCGCGCGCAGTTCGGGCCGGGCGAGAAGTTCTCGCGCGGCCGTCATCAGTTCGCCGGCGCTGGCCACCCGCCGTGCCGCGCCGGCGGCAATGGCGGCCTCGGTGGCGGCGGCAAAGTTGAATGTGTGCGGCCCGATCAGGATGGGGCAGCCGGCGGCGGCGGCCTCAATCAGGTTCTGGCCACCCAGCGGCTGGAGGCTGCCGCCGATGAATGCGCAATCACTGGCGGCATAGAACGCGGCGAGTTCGCCCAGGCTGTCGCCCAGATACACCCGTGTCGTTGGCCGCACCGTCTCGCCCCGGCTGCGCCGCGCGAGCACCAGACCCTGCCCGGCGATGCAGTCCGCCACGGCATCGAATCGCTGCGGGTGGCGCGGCACGATCACCAGCAGCGCGTCTTCGGGCATGCCGGTCCGGAATGCGGCCAGGATCGCCTCCTCCTCGCCTTCCCGAGTACTTGCTGCGAGCAGCACGAAACGCCCGGCGAAGATCGCGCGGAACTGTTCGGCGAGGCGTGCATGGCCGGGCGGGGCTTCGACGTCGAACTTGAGGTTGCCGCACACCCGCACTGTGCCTGCACCGAGTGCGGCGAGGCGGGCCGCGTCGGCTTCGGTCTGGGCCACCACCCGCGTCATCCCGGCCAGTGCCGGGCGGATCAGCGCGCCCACACGCCGGTAACCGGCCGCCGAGCGTTCGGACAGGCGGGCGTTGACGAGGCAGAGCGGCACACCCTGACGCCGGCATGCGGCCGAGAGGTTGGGCCAGATCTCGGTTTCCATGAGGATGCCCAGGTGTGGTCGGGCGCGGGCCAGGAAACGATTCACCAGGGGCGGCAGGTCGTAGGGCAGATAGGCCTGGGTCAGGGCATCGCCAAGCGCAACGCCGAACAGTTCGGTACCGGTGGCGCGCCCGGTGGGCGTGGCATGGGTGAGCAGGATGTGGTGTCCGGGGTAGCGAAGCCGCAGGGCGTGGATCAGGGGCGCGGCGGCGCGGGTCTCGCCCACCGACACCGCGTGCAGCCAGATCAGCGGCCGGTCGTTGGGTACTGAGACCGCACCCAGCCGTTCCCGCCAGTGGCGGCGGTATTCCGGCTGCCGGCGGGCGCGCCAGAGCAGGTACACGAATGCAAAGGGCAGGGCGAGCCACCACGCGGCGGTGTACAGGATGCGCATGGCCGCATTCTATCCCGTCGCTCGCAGCGTCCCTTTTTTCAGTGCATCAGCGCCGCAGGGCACGGCCCAGGGCCTCGGCCAGCGCGCTGCCGCCGCGGTTCTCCTCACGCATGGCCCGGCCTTGCGCCCGGGTCGCCGGCGCGCCGCGTCCCTCGCCGGCCGGACGCGGCGTGTCGTCCATGCGCATCGACAGGCCGATGCGCTGGCGGGCGAGATCCACCTCCATCACCTTGACCCGGACCACGTCGCCGGCCTTGACCACTTCGCGCGGGTCCTTGACGAAGCGGCTGGAGAGCGCCGATACATGCACCAGCCCGTCCTGGTGCACGCCGATGTCGACGAATGCGCCAAAGTTGGTGACGTTGGTGACCACGCCTTCCAGCACCATGCCGGGGACGAGGTCACGCATCTCCTCCACGCCTTCCTTGAAGCTGGCGGTCCTGAATTCGGGCCGCGGGTCGCGGCCGGGCTTTTCCAGCTCCCGGAAGATGTCCTTCACCGTCGGCAGACCGAAGCGATCGTCGGTGAAACGGGCCGGATCGAGCCGGCGCAGAACGTCGCTGTTGCCGATCAGGCCGCGAACATTCAGCCCGGTGGCGGCGAGGATGCGTTCCACCACCGGATAGGCCTCAGGGTGGACCGCAGAGGCGTCGAGCGGGTTGTCGCCGTCGTTGACGCGCAGGAAACCGGCGGCCTGCTCGAATGTCTTCGGCCCCAGACGCGGCACCGCCTTGAGCGCGGCGCGGTTCGGGAATGGGCCGTTCGCATCGCGGTGGGCGACGATGTTGCCGGCGAGCGTGCCGTTCAGCCCGGACACCCGTGCCAGGAGGGGTGCCGAGGCGGTGTTGAGGTCGACACCGACGGCGTTGACGCAGTCTTCCACCACCGCGTCGAGGCTGGTGGCCAGCTTGCCCTGGGATACGTCGTGCTGGTACTGGCCGACGCCGATCGATTTGGGATCGATCTTGACCAGCTCGGCGAGCGGGTCCTGCAGGCGGCGGGCGATCGACACCGCACCGCGCAGACTGACGTCGAGTTCGGGAAACTCGCGCGCGGCGAACTCGGAGGCCGAGTACACCGAGGCACCGGCCTCGCTCACCATCACCTTGGTGAGCCCGGCCTGGGGGAAGTGGCGGATCAGGTCGGCCACCAGGCGGTCGGTCTCGCGGCTGGCCGTGCCGTTGCCGATGCTCGCCAGCTCGATGCCGTGCCTGTGCACCAGCGCGGCCAGGGTGTGCAGGCTGCCTTGCCAGTCGTTGCGCGGTTCGTGCGGGTAGATGGTGGTGGTGTCGAGCAGCTTGCCGGTGCGGTCCACCACCGCCACCTTGACCCCGGTGCGGATGCCCGGGTCGAGGCCGAGCACCGCCTTCGGCCCGGCCGGGGCGGCGAGCAGCAGGTCCTTGAGGTTGCTGGCGAACACCCGGATGGCCTCGTCCTCGGCGCGTTCGAACAGTGCGTTGAA
This sequence comes from uncultured Burkholderiales bacterium, assembly GCA_964584195.1. Lineage (GTDB taxonomy): Bacteria > Pseudomonadota > Gammaproteobacteria > Burkholderiales > Thiobacillaceae > CAZOZD01. The sequence goes on along the minus strand of CAZOZD010000043.1, from coordinate 4,555 downwards.
CAGCTCCAGTTCGAGGTGCAGCGAGAGCTTCACACGCCAGGTCCAGCGCACCGTGTCCATGAGCCAGCGGTCGCCGGCGCGGCCGGCGTCGCGCAGACCGAAACGGGCCGCGATGCGCCCCTCGCAAAGGGTCGGCGCCGGGCGGGCGCCGGGCTCTAGGGCGAGCTCTTCCGGCTGCTTGAGCTCCAGCTTGAGCACACTCTCCTTGCGGCCCCGGAACAGGGCCAGCGCGCGGTGCGACGGAATCTCGCGCCAGGGCTCGGAATAGGCGAAATAGTCGCGGAATTTCTGGCCTTCGGCCTCCTTGCCCTCGATCAGGGTGGCCACCACCACGCCCTCATCCATCAGCCAGGCGCGTAGCTCGCCGATCAGGCCGGCGTCCTCGGCGAAGCGCTCCATGAGGATCTGGCGGGCGCCATCCAATGCGGCCTTCACATCCGGCACGCCTTTGTCGGCATCGACAAAGGGCGCAGCCTCGGTCTCCGGGTTCAGCCCCGGATCGGCGAGCAGCGCATCGGCGAGCGGTTCGAGCCCCGACTCGCGGGCGATCTGGGCCTTGGTCCGGCGCTTGGGCTTGTAGGGCAGGTAGAGGTCTTCCAGGCGCTGCTTGCTGTCGGCGGCCTCGATCTCGGCCTTGAGTTCGGGCGTGAGCTTGCCCTGTTCCTCGATGCTGGCGAGCACCGTGGCGCGGCGGGCCTCCAGCTCGCGCAGGTAGGCCAGGCGCTCGTCGAGATGACGCAGCTGGGTGTCGTCCAGTCCATCCGTGGCCTCCTTGCGATAGCGGGCGATGAAGGGCACGGTGGCGCCGTCGTCGAGCAGCTCGATGGCGGCCACCACCTGGCGGACGGCAACGCCGAGTTCCTCGGCAATACGCGGGGCGATGACATGCAGCATGGCGATCGGGGGAGAATGCAAAGGGGCGAGAGGATGGCGCAAACGGGGCAACCCGGCAAGGGCGCGAGACAAGCGCAGTCATTGGAGCGAAAATGCGCGCATCGACCCCTGACAGGACCTCCCGCCCATGCGCGCATTGATCTGCGGCTCCCTGGCCTACGACACCATCATGGTGTTCCACGATCGTTTCAAGAACCACATCCTGCCGGAGAAGATCCACATCCTCAACGTCGCATTCCTGGTACCGGACCTGCGCCGGGAGTTCGGCGGCTGCGCCGGCAACATCGCCTACAACCTGAAGCTTCTGGGTGGCGAGCCGGTGATCATGGCCACGGTCGGCGACGACTTCGCGCCCTACTGCGATCGACTCGGCCAGCTCGGCCTCGCGCGCGGCCACATCCATCGTGTGGCCGGCAGCTACACGGCGCAGGCGTTCATCACCACCGACCTCGACGACAACCAGATCACCGCATTCCACCCCGGCGCGATGAGTTTCGCGCACGAAAACAAGGTCGGCCAGGCGGAAGGCATCCGGCTCGGCATCGTCGCCCCGGACGGTCGCCAGGGCATGATCGAGCATGCCCGCCAGTTTGCCGAGACCGGCATCCCGTTCATCTTCGATCCGGGTCAGGGCATGCCCATGTTCAACGGCGAGGAACTGCTCGAATTCATCCGCCAGGCCGACTACCTGACCGTGAACGACTACGAGGCGCAGCTTTTGCAGGAGCGCACCGGCGAATCGCTCGAAGCCCTGGCGAAACGGGTGCGCGCACTGATCGTGACCCTGGGCGGTGAAGGCTCGCGCATTTACGCCGACGGTGCGACGATGGACATCCCGGTCGCCCGCGCCGAGGCCGTGGTGGACCCCACCGGTTGTGGTGACGCCTACCGCGCCGGCCTCTTGTACGGCATCCTCAAGGGCTACGACTGGCCCACCACGGGGCGGCTCGCCAGCGTGCTGGGCGCGATCAAGATCGAAAGCCGTGGTGGCCAGAACCACCGCTTCGACTTCGCCACGGTGGCCGCCCGCTTCAAAGAAAACTACGGTTATGCATTGGAGGCTTGAGATGAAACCCCATCCATCCACGCTCGGCATCGCGCTCGTTCTGACGCTGTCTTTGGGTCTTGCCGGCTGCGCCAGCGGCCTGGGCGGCGACGACTATTCGCGGCGCGACGCGCGCCGGGTGCAGGAGGTGCGCATGGGCACCGTCGAGGCGGTACGCGTGGTGAAGCTGGAAGGCACCCGGTCCGGAGTCGGCTCGGTGGCCGGTGGCGCCATCGGCGGCATCGCCGGCAGTGGTGTCGGTGGCGGCCGCGGCAGCGCGGTGGCGGCGGTGCTGGGCGCGGTGGCGGGCGGCATTGCCGGGGCGGCGGTGGAGGAGGCGGCCACCCGCAAGCCAGCCCTGGAGATCACCCTGCGCCTCGATTCCGGTCGTCTCATCGCCGTGGTGCAGGAGGACACCGGCGAGAGCTTCCGGGTCGGTGACCGGGTGCGCCTGCTCGAATCCGGCGGCGAGGCGCGGGTGACACGTTGATGCGCCTGGGCTGGCGTGGCGCGCGGCTGGCCTTGCATGTGCTGGCCGGGTTGCTGATCGTCCTGGCCTGGTTTCCATTGATCGATGCCGCCCGGCGCTGGCGCTGGGTGCGCTGGTGGGCCCGCCGCCTGCTTGCGATATGCGCCATCGAGCTGCGCCTCATCGGCACCCTGCCGCCCGACGCGGGGCGGGGCGCGGTGCTGGTCGCCAATCACGTCTCCTGGCTCGACATCCACCTCGTGCACAGCCTTCTGCCGGCCCGTTTCATCTCCAAGGCCGAGGTGCGCGGCTGGCCCGTCCTGGGCCGGCTGGCCGAGGCCGGCGGCACACTGTTCCTGGAGCGCAGCCGCAAGGCCGACGCGGCACGGGTGAATGCGTTGATGGCCGAGCATCTGACCGCCGGCGATTGTCTCGCGTTCTTTCCCGAGGGCACCACGTCCGACGGCCGCGGCCTGTTGCCCTTCTACCCCAGCCTGTTCCAGCCGGCGGTGGTGGCCGGGGCCCGGGTGTGGCCGGTGTGCATCCGCTATCTGGACGCCGGCGGGCGACCCGACCCGACCCCGGCCTATTACGGCGACATGGGCATGGGCGAGTCGATGCGCCGCATCCTTGCAGCGCCCGGAATCATCGCCGAACTCACTTTTCTGGCGCCGCTCGAAGCGGCCGGGCGGCCACGCCGCGCGCTGGCCGCCGAGGTGGAAGCGGTCATGCGCTCTTTTTTGGCGCGCGCCGCGCCAGGCACGGCACCTGAAACAGGCGCCCGTCCTCCAGACGCAGGGCGGTGAGCGCGCCGCCCCACAGACAGCCGGTATCGAGCGCCACCACATCCTCGCGGACGATGAGGCCTAGGGTGGACCAGTGGCCGAACAGCACCCGTGTTTCGGGCGGCCGCTCCGAAGGCCGCTCGAACCAGGGCGTGAGCCCCGCCGGCGCCTCCGCTGGCGGCCCCTTGTGCTGGAACTCCAGGCTGGCGTCGGGGTGCAGGTAACGCATGCGGGTGAGCACGTTGGCGACGAAGCGCAGGCGATCCTGACCGCGCAGGTCCGGCGCCCAGCGGCGCGGCTCGTTGCCGTACATGTGGCGCAGGAAATCGCGCCAGCGCGGGCCGCGCAGCCGCTCCTCCAGTTCAGCCGCAAGCGCCTGCGCCTGCTCCGGGGTCCATTCCGGCAACAGGCCGGCATGCACCATCAGCCAGGGGCCCTCGCGGTGCAGCATGGGCCGCCGGCGCAACCAGTCGAGCACGGCGGCGCGGTCTGGCGCGGTCAGGATCTCGCCCAGGGTGTCCTTGCGGTGCGGCGGCACGAAGCCCTCCGCCACCGCCAGAAGATGCAGGTCATGGTTGCCCAGCACGGCGGTCACATGGGCGTCGTGGGCCATGCACCAGCGCAGCATGCCGATCGAATCCTCGCCGCGGTTGACCAGATCGCCAGTGATCCAGAGGCGGTCACGGGCCGGGTCAAAGGCAATCTCGGCCAGGAGCTGCTCGAATGCGCGCATGCAGCCCTGGATGTCGCCGATGGCATAGGTGGACATGGGGGGAGTCGGGTGCGGGATGGTAAGATTCCGCCCCGATTGTAACCCGGTCCGGCCCGCCGGCCGCGCAATCCCCGCCATGCTCGAAAACCTCAACGCCCCCCAGCGCGAGGCCGTCCGATACCTCGACGGCCCCCTGCTCGTGCTCGCCGGCGCCGGTTCCGGCAAGACCCGCGTCATCACCCGCAAGATCGCCTATCTGGTGGCCGAGTGCGGCTTCGACGCGCGCGCCATCGCCGCCATCACATTCACCAACAAGGCCGCGCGCGAGATGCGCGAACGGGTCGGTGAACTGCTGCCGGGGCGGGCCGGCCAGGGGCTGACCATCTCCACCTTCCATTCACTGGGACTCATGATCTTGCGCCAGGAGGCACGCCGGCTGGGCTACAAGCCGCGCTTCTCGGTGCTCGACGCGGCCGACGCCCAGGGCATTCTGGCCGACATCGTCCAGACCACCGACCGCGCCAGTCTGCGCCGCGCCGCCGCCATCCTGTCCAACTGGAAGAACGCCCTGCTCGACCCGGAGGCTGCGCTCGCCGCTGCCGGCGACGAGGAGGAACGCCAGCTCGCGCTGGCCTATGCCGGCTACCAGG
>CAZOZD010000042.1:0-12392 GCA_964584195.1 uncultured Burkholderiales bacterium | reverse complement strand
CCATCACCGCGCTGTTCATGGGCTTCCTCGGCATCATCCAGAACGACATCAAGCGGGTGGTGGCCTATTCCACCCTGTCCCAGCTCGGCTACATGACCGTGGCACTGGGGGTGTCAGCCTATTCGGTGGCCATCTTCCACCTGATGACGCATGCATTCTTCAAGGCCTTGCTGTTCCTCGCCGCCGGCAGCGTCATCATCGCCATGCACCATGATCAGGACATCCGCAACATGGGCGGCTTGCGCAAGTACATGCCGGTCACCTGGATCACCGCCCTGATCGGCTCGCTCGCCCTGATCGGCACCCCATTCCTGTCCGGCTTCTACTCCAAGGACTCGATCCTCATCGCCGTGGGCCATTCCGATCTGGCCGGTTCCGGATTCGCCTGGTTCGCGGTCACCCTGGGCGTGTTCGTCACCGCGTTCTACTCATTCCGCATGTATTTCCTGGTGTTCCACGGCAAGGAACGCTTCCACAACGCCCACGCCGGCCATGACCAGGAGGGCGGCAAGGACGACGATCAACACGGTCATCATCATGGCGGCCATTCCACCCCCCAGGAGTCGCCCTGGGTGGTCACCCTGCCGCTCGTACTGCTCGCCATCCCCTCGCTTGTGATCGGCTACTTCACCATCGAGCCGATGCTGTTCGGCGGTTTCTTCGGCAGCGCGATCCATGTCAATCCTGCCGCACACGGCGCCATGGCGGCCTATGCCAACGAATTCCACGGCGCCGCCGCGCTCGGCCTGCACGCATTCGTCACCCTGCCGTTCTGGCTCGCGGTGGCCGGGGTTGCGCTGGCCTGGTACCTGTACCTGGTGCGGCGCGACCTGCCGGAGAAGATCCGCCGCAAGGCCGGCGTGCTGTACACGGTGCTGGAGCGCAAGTACGGCTTCGACGACTTCAACGACCGGGTATTCGCCGGTGGCGCCCGCCGTCTGGGCGGCAAGCTGTGGCGCTGGGGCGACGTCGCCCTGATCGACGGCGCCGTGGTCAACGGCAGCGCCCGCCTGATCGGCCGTATCGCCCGCGTCGCCCGCCATCTGCAGACCGGGCACGTATATCACTACGCCTTCGCCATGATCATCGGCGTGGCGCTTTATCTGGCCTGGCTGACCTGGTTCGCGCAGCGCTGACCAGGACTCCATTGCGAACAACGACGCTCAGGAAACAGGATGTTCGAAGGGATCGGAATACTTAGCCTCACCATCTGGGTGCCCATCGTCGCCGGGCTGTTGATCCTATTGAGTGGAGGTAACGACCGCCAGGCCGACGGCCAGCGCACCCTGGCCCTGATCGGCGCCGTGCTCGGCTTTCTGGTGGCCATCCCGCTGTGGACCGGCTTCGACCGGAGCACGGCCCAGATGCAGTTCACCGAGCTCGCCCACTGGGTCCCCCTGCTCAACATCCATTACCGTCTGGGCGTCGACGGCATATCCATGCCCTTCATCCTGCTCAACAGCTTCACCACCATCCTGGTGGTGATCGCCGCCTGGAAGGTGATCGAGACCCGGGTGGCGCAGTACATGGCCGCATTCCTGATCCAGTCCGGCCTGATCAACGGCGTGTTCGCGGCCCTCGACGGCGTGCTGTTCTACATCTTCTTCGAAGCCATGCTGATCCCGCTCTACCTCATCATCGGCATGTGGGGCGGCCCAAACCGGGTCTACGCGGCGATCAAGTTCTTCCTGTACACCCTGCTCGGCTCGCTCCTGATGCTGGTCGCCATCCTGTACCTGTTCTTCGTCAGCGGCGGCAGCTTCGACATCCTGACCTGGCACAGGGTGCCGCTCGGCATGACCGCCCAGCTCCTGCTGTTCGTCGCATTCTTCTTCGCCTTCGCGGTCAAGGTGCCGATGTGGCCGGTGCATACCTGGCTGCCGGATGCACACGTCGAGGCCCCCACCGGCGGCTCGGTGGTGCTGGCGGCGATCACCCTCAAGGTCGGCGCCTACGGCTTCCTCCGCTTCGTCCTGCCCATCGTCCCCGATGCTTCACACGAGCTGACCGGACTGATGGTCACCCTGTCGCTGATCGCCGTGGTATACATCGGCCTCGTCGCCTTGGTCCAGGCCGACATGAAGAAGCTGATCGCCTATTCATCGATCGCCCACATGGGCTTCGTCACCCTCGGCTTCTTCCTGTTCAACCCACTCGGCATCGAGGGTGGCCTGGTCCAGATGATCTCGCATGGCTTCGTATCCGGCGCACTGTTCCTCTGCATCGGCGTGATGTACGACCGTGTCCACTCGCGCCAGATCGCTGATTACGGCGGTGTCGCCCGGGTCATGCCCCGGTTCGCCGCATTCTTCATGCTGTTCGCCATGGCCAACGCGGGGCTGCCCGCCACCTCCGGCTTCGTGGGCGAATTCATGGTCATCCTCGGCGCCGTGCAGGTGAACTTCTGGTGGGCGGCCATCGCTGCGTTCACGCTCATCACCGGCGCCGCATACAGCCTGTGGATGTACAAGCGGGTGGTGTTCGGCGAGGTGCGTCACGCCCATGTCGCGGAAATGCGCGACCTCGACAGCCGCGAATTCCTCCTGCTCGCCATCCTCGCCGCGCTGGTGCTCGGCCTGGGCGTATACCCGCTGCCGCTCACCGAGGTGATGCACGCTTCCGTTGACCATCTGCTGGCGCACGTCGCGCACAGCAAGCTCGCCCCCTGACCAGGTGACCGTGATGACCTTCACGCCCCCCGACTTTTCGCTCGCCCTGCCGGAAATCTTCCTGCTCACCCTGGCCTGTGCCGTGCTGCTGGCCGAGGTCCTGGTGAAATCCCGGGTGGTGAGCTATGGCCTGACCCTGTTCGCCCTGCTCGGCAGCGCCGGTCTGTTGGTGTTCACCGCCGACGCCACGGTGGCGCATACATTCAACGGCCTGTTCATCGATGACCCGATGGGCGACCTGCTCAAGCTCCTGGCCAGCTTCGCCGCCATCGTCGCGGTGATCTATTCGCGTCAGTACCTGATCGACCGCAAGCTGTTCAACGGCGACTATTTCGCACTGCTGCTGTTCGCCGTGCTGGGCATGTACGTGCTGATCTCCGCCAGCCACTTCCTGTCCCTCTACCTGGGACTGGAACTGCTCTCGCTGTCGCTCTACGCCATGGTCGCCATGCAGCGCGACAGCAAGGCAGCGAGCGAAGCGGCAATGAAGTATTTCGTCCTCGGCGCGCTGGCTTCCGGCCTGCTCCTGTATGGCATGTCCATGCTCTACGGCTTCGCCGGCAGCCTGGAACTGGCCCAGGTCGCCCGCGCGGTGCAGGAGGCCGAAGCGGGCAACATGGTGATGGTGTTCGGCCTGGTGTTCGTGGTCGCCGGGCTCGGTTTCAAGCTCGGCGCGGCCCCCTTCCACATGTGGGTGCCGGACATCTACCACGGCGCGCCGACTGCGGTGACCCTGTTCATCGCCTCGGCGCCGAAACTCGCGGCATTCGCGTTCGCCATGCGGCTTCTGGTCGACGGCATGCAGCTGGCGCATGGCGACTGGCAGCCGATGCTGGCCATCATGGCTGTGCTCTCGCTCGCCATCGGCAACCTCGCCGCCATCATGCAGACCAACCTCAAGCGCATGCTGGCCTACTCCACCATCGCCCACATGGGCTTCCTCCTGCTCGGCATCCTCACCGGCTCGCTGGCCGGCTTCAGCGCTGCGATGTTCTACGTCGTCACCTACGTACTGATGAGCCTGGGTGCGTTCGGCCTCATCCTGTACCTGTCGCGGGCCGGATACGAGGCACAGGACCTGAACGACTTCAAGGGCCTCAACGCCCGCCACCCCTGGCTGGCAGCGATGATGGGCATCTTCATGCTGTCCATGGCCGGACTGCCGCCCTTCGTCGGCTTCTACGCCAAGTTCACCGTACTGCAGGCCCTGGTCGGTGCCGGCTGGATCGGCTTGGCGGTGATCGCCGTGCTGTTCTCCCTGATTGGCGCCTTCTACTACCTGCGCGTGGTCAAGGTGATGTATTTCGACGCCCCGGCGGTCGAGGCCCAACCCCCGGTCACTGTCAGCGACGCACAGATCCTGCTCTCCGCCAATGCCATGGGCGTTCTCCTGCTCGGCCTGTTCCCGCAGGCACTGATCACGGTATGCGCCTATGCGGTGCAACTCTCGCTGCGCTGATTCCAGCGACTGGCTGAGTACGGTGCGAGGCGCGCGGCTCAGCCAAGATAAAACATCATGTTGAACATCATCCTATGCCGGATGGGTTGGCGTGGCTTTTGCGCCCGGCTCCTGTTGATCTGGCTCGTCAGCCTCGATACCAGCGTGGCCGCGACCACCCCGGCCACGCTGGGAGTGTTGTCCAACCGCCCCAAATCGGTCATCGAGGCACGCTGGCAGCCGACGGTCGACTACCTGAGCGAACAGGCCGGCCATCCATTCCGGCTCGCGGTGATGAATTACGCCGAACTGGAACTGGCGATCGAGCAGGGCCGCATCGACTTCGTGCTCACCAACCCGGCCCATTACGTCCTGATGACCCGCCGCAATGGCCTGTCCTCACCCCTGGCGACCCTGGTCGAGCTGGAAAACGACCAGCCATTGGCCCGTTTCGGCGGAGTCATCGTGGTACGTTCCGAACGGAGCGAGCTGCGCCAGCTCACCGACCTGCGCGGCAGGATCATCGCCACCCCGGACATCGGTTCGCTCGGCGGCTACCAGATGCAGGCTCAGGCCCTTGCCGGGCAGGGCCTGAACATGCCCGGCGACGTGAAACTGAAGATCACCGGCATGCCGCATGACCGCGTCCTGGAAGCCGTGCTGTCCGGCGAGGCGGACGCCGGCTTCGTCCGCACCGGTCTGATCGAATCCCTGAGCCGCGCCGGCCGGCTCGACGGCACGCGCTTGCGGGTGCTGGCTTCACGCGTCGAGCCGGGCTTTCCGTATGTCGTATCGACCGCGCTGTTCCCGGAATGGCCTCTGGCAGCAATGCCACATACCGATCCGGGTCTCGCCCAACGGGTGACCAAGGCACTGTTCTCCCTGCACCCGGAGCACCCGGCTGCCCGCGCCGGAGGCTATCACGGCTGGACCATCCCGGCCGACTACGAGCCGGTCCGTGCCCTTCTGCAGGAATTGCGCCTGCCGCCGTTCGATGGCCCGCCCGCATTCACCGTCGAGGACGTGCTCGCCAGGCATGGCCCCGGCATCGTCATGGGACTGACCGGGATCGCGGTCATCCTCATCCTGCTGATGATGCTGGCGCGCCGGCAGCAACAGCTCCGCGTCCAGGAACATCGTCAGGCCGAGGAGCGCGGCCAGCTGCTTGCGGCCCTCGGCGAAGGGGTCTACGGCGTCGACGCCAAGGGTCGCTGCATCTTCATCAATCCAGCCGCACTGGCCATGCTGGGCTACAGTGCCGAGGAGATGCTGGGCCAGGACCAGCACGCCATGATCCATCATCAGCGCCCCGACAAAAGCCCTTACCCACTCAGCGAATGTCCGATCCACAAGACTCTGCGCGATGGCCACACCCGACGTCTGGAAGAATGGTTCCTGCGCAAGGATGGCGAGGGTTTCCCGGTCGAGATGACGGTGGCGCCTCTGCCGACCGGCGCCGAATCCAGGGGCGCGGTGGTGGTGTTCCATGACATCCGCGAACGACTGGAAGTCCGGGCGCGTGACCGTCTCCTGGTCTCGGCCCTGGAGGCCGCCGCCAACGGCATCGTCATCACCGATGCCGAGGCGCGCATCGAATGGGCCAATCCCGCCTTCGAGCAACTGACCGGTTTCACCCGGGCCGAGGCCATCGGCCATCGTCCCGCCGAACTGGTGAAATCCGGCCTGCAGGACAATGCATTCTACGAAGCGATGTGGCAGACCATCCTGTCCGGTCGGACCTGGCGCGGCGAGGTGGTCAACAAACGCCGGGGCGGCGAGCTTTACCACGAGGAGCTGATCATCGCCCCGGTGCCCGACGACGCGGGCCGGATCGCCCATTTCGTCGGCATCAAGCAGGACATCAGCGAACGCAAGCGGATGGAGGCGGAACTACATATCCTGGCCAGTACCGACCCCCTCACCGGGCTGGCCAACCGGCGCCAGTTCATGACCTGGGTCGAGGCGGAACTGGCCCGCTTCAAGCGTTTCGGCCAGGCTGACGCCAGTCTGCTGATGCTGGATCTGGACCACTTCAAACGGATCAACGACAGCCACGGCCACGCCGCCGGCGACGCCGTGCTGTGCGCATTCGCGCGCGCCATCGCCGGTCGGCTGCGCCAGACCGACCGCGCCGGCCGTCTAGGCGGAGAGGAGTTCGCCATCCTGCTGGTCGGTACCGGCCTCGACGGGGCGGAAGAGTTCGCCGAGCACCTGCGCCAGGAAACCGCAGCAATGCGCGTGACCAGCGAGGCGGAAACGCTCCTTGTGACCGTCAGCATCGGCATCAGCACCCTGCACCCCGACGACGCAAGCCCGGACGCCGTGCTCCATCGGGCCGACGCCGCCCTGTACCGTGCCAAGGAAGCCGGCCGCAACCGCATCGTCCGCAACTAAACGGCAAGATTCATCCTGAAAACTGCTGTTGAACCACAGATTCACAGAGGACACGCACAAAAACGGGGGCCTATTTGTTCCCGGTGCCCACCCGCTGAATGAGCGCCGCCCTGTCCCGGAAAAGCCCGGTTTGTTGAGGGTACTCTGCGAGACCCGAGTCTCTGTGGCAAGGAGTCAGGTTCGTTCCTCCGCAGTGAGCCCTTTGGGCAGCGCGAAGATCACCTTTTCCTCAATGCCGGCCAGTTCGCGCGCGTCTGCCACGCCAAGCTGACGCAGACGTTCGAGTACGCCCTGCACCAGCACCTCCGGCGCCGAAGCCCCGGCGGTGACCCCCACCCGGGTCTTGCCGGACAACCACTCCGGTCGCAGCTGACTGGCGTCATCGACCATGTACGCCTCCACCCCGGCCTGCTCGGCGACCTCACGCAGGCGATTGGAGTTCGAGCTGTTGGGCGAGCCCACGACGATGATCAGATCGGCCTGTCCGGCGAGTGCCTTGACGGCATCCTGGCGATTCTGGGTGGCATAGCATATGTCGTCCTTCCTCGGCCCGACGATGGTCGGAAAATGCCGCCGCAGAACCTCCACCACCCGCGCCGCATCATCCATCGACAGGGTGGTCTGAGTGACGTATGCCAGCCGTTCCGGTCGCGACACATGCAGCCGCTCAACGTCGTCCACGGTCTCGACCAGATACATGCCGGCATCGACCTGGCCCATGGTGCCTTCCACCTCGGGATGACCACGGTGGCCGATCATGACGATCTCATACCCCTCCTGACGCAGGCGCGACACCTCACGATGCACCTTGGTGACCAGCGGGCAGGTTGCATCAAACACATTCAGGCCGCGCGCCTCGGCCTCCGCCCGCACCGAGCAGGGCACACCATGGGCGCTGAATATCAGGGTCGCTCCATCCGGTACCCGTTCCAGGTCCTCGATGAATATCGCTCCCTTGCGCTTCAGATCCTCCACCACATGGCGGTTATGCACCACCTCATGGCGGACATAGATGGGGGCGCCGAAACGTTGCAGGGCCAGCTCGACGATGGCGATGGCACGGTCCACTCCGGCACAAAAACCGCGCGGGTTGGCAATGAGGATTTCATCCGGCATGGTCAGTAGCTGCTCCTGCTGTCGATGGCGAGGATTTCCACCTCGAACTCGATCGGCAACTCGGCGAATGGATGATTGAAGTCGACCGTCACCGATTCGGCATCGATGGCAAGCAGTGTACCGATCAGGGTCTGGCCGTTGGGCAGGGCGAACTCGGCCGAGTGCCCTACTGCCAGATCCTGCCCGGATGCGAACTCCGCCCGCGACAGAACCTGGATAAGCGACTCCTGGCGCGGTCCGAATGCCTCGCCGGGGGCAAGCTGGAAACGCGCGCGCCGGCCGGCGGCAAGCCCGAGCAGGCATTGCACCAAGGCGGGGGCCAATTCACCGGGCACGACCTCGATCGACTCCGGTGGCTCGCCGAAACCATCGACCAGAACCTTGCCGACGCTGCTCAGACGGTAGTGACAGAGCACCCGGTCGCCGACCCGGACCGTTTCCCCACTCATGGACGAGGGCTCTCCAGCACGCGCCGGGCCGGGAACAGGCTGTCGACGATGAGCAGAAGTGCACCGATGGTGATGGCCGAGTCTGCGACGTTGAAAGCAGGCCAGTGCCAGCCGGCGAAATGGAAATCGAGGAAGTCGATGACATGACCATACAGCAGCCGGTCGATCAGGTTTCCCACGGCGCCGCCAAGGATGAGACCGAGCGCGACGCAGAAGCGCCGGTCCGGACAGGGCTTGCGCAAGAGATGCAGGATCACCGCACTGGCGACCAGCGCCACGGCGATGAAGAACAGGCGTTGCCAACCGGCCTGATCGGCGAGCATGGAAAAGGCCGCACCGGTGTTATGCACACGTACCAGGTTGAAGAAGCGGGTCACCTCGACCAGATCGTACAGCGCGAAGCGGCTCACCACCGCATACTTGCTGATCTGATCGAGCACCAGGACCAGGCCGGCCAGCCAGAGCCAGGCCAGGCCAGACCTTGGGCCGTGAGGAGGAGACTCAAGCATGTTCACGTGGCTCCCCCGGCCCGAACAGGTTGCTCACACAACGGCCACACAAACCGGGATGTTCGGGCGCAGCCCCCACATCGGCGCGATAATGCCAGCAGCGATCGCACTTGCCATGCGGACTGGGCTCGGCATCGACCCGCGGCTCACCGCTGGCACGTTCGACACGGGCCTGAGAGGTAATCAGCACGAACCGCAGGTCGTCGCCCAGGCTGCTGAGCAGATCATAGTCCTCGCCATCGGCATAAAAGACGAGTTCGCCTTGCAGCGAGGAGCCCAACCGGCCCTCGGCACGCAAGGACTCCAGACGCTTGGTGGCCAGGCCACGCAGTTCACGCAGGCGCGTCCAGCGGGCAAGCAGTGCCTCGGCGTCGTCGATCTGCGGCAATACATGCCATTGCGACAGGAACACGCTCTCAGAGTCGCCGATCAGTTCCCATACCTCCTCGGCGGTGAAGGACAGGATCGGGGCCATCAGCCGGGTCAGTGCCTGGACGACATGATGCAGAGCGGTCTGTGCCGAGCGGCGGGCGCGTGAATCGGCACCGGAGGTATACAGGCGGTCCTTGAGGATGTCGAGATAGAAGGCGCCCAGATCCTCGGAGCAGAAGTTGTGCAGGCGCTGAACCGCGGCGTGGAATGCATAGGATCGATAATCGGCCAGCACCTCCTCTTGCAGTGCAGCGGTCAGCGCAATGGCGTAGCGATCGATCTCGACCATCTGTTCCACAGCCACCGCCTGCAGGGCCGGGTCGAAATCGGCGCCATTGGCCAGCATGAAGCGCAAGGTGTTGCGAATGCGGCGATAGGCCTCCACAACCCGCTTCAGAATCTCGTCCGAGATCGAAAGCTCACCGGAATAGTCGGTACTGGCCACCCACATACGCAGGATCTCCGCACCCAGGGTATCGGACACCTTCTGCGGCGCCACCACGTTGCCCTTCGACTTCGACATCTTCAGACCCGCGCCGTCGACCACGAAGCCATGGGTAAGCAGGGCGCGGTACGGAGCATGCCCGTCCGTGGCACAACCGGTGAGCAAGGAGGACTGGAACCAGCCTCGATGCTGATCCGAACCTTCAAGATATAGATCAGCGGGGTGCTTGAGTCCCTCCCGTTCCTTGAGCAGGCAGGCATGGGTAACACCGGAATCGAACCACACGTCCAGGGTATCCCCCGCTTTTTCGTACTGATCGGCCTCCTCGCCCAGGAGCTCGACCGGATCGAGGCTGAACCAGGCCTCGACCCCGTGTTTCTCGACCCTTCGAGCCACCTCCTCGACCAATTCCTGCGAGCGCGGATGCAACTCACCGCTCTGCCTGTGCATGAAAAACGGGATCGGCACTCCCCAGTTGCGCTGGCGCGACACACACCAATCAGGCCGGTTCTTCATCATGGCCTCAAGACGGGCGCGCCCCCAGGCCGGGAAGAACTCGGTGTCGGCGACCGCCCGCATGGCCAGCGAGCGCAAGGTGCCGGCCTCCCCGGCAGGAAAGGCCAGCGGGCGGTCCATGCCAATGAACCACTGCCGGGTGGCGCGGAAAATGATCGGCGTCTTGTGCCGCCAGCAATGCGGATAACTGTGCTGGATCCTTTCCTCGGCCAGCAGGCATCCATTTTGCCGCAGGGCGTCCAGCACGGTCTTGTTGCCGGCCCAGATGTTCTGCCCCCCCACCAGCGGGATGTCCGCATAGAACCGGCCATCGTTGCCGACCGGGTTGTAGACTTCCAGCCCGTAACGCAGGCCGGCGATATAGTCGTCATGGCCATGCCCGGGGGCGATATGGACCAGGCCTACGCCAGTGTCGGTGCTAACAAAGTCGGCCAGGATCACCGGCACCGTGCGATCGTAAAACGGATGCCGGAGAAGCAAGCCCTCCAGCGCCGCGCCCTTGACCTGCGCCACCGTTTCCACCGCCTCGAAACCATAACGCCGGATGGCCGCCTCGGCGAGATCACGCGCCAGGATAAGCAACCCGGCGGGGGTGCGGATCAGGTCATAGACCAACTCGGCATGGACCGCAACCG
This sequence comes from uncultured Burkholderiales bacterium, assembly GCA_964584195.1. Classification (GTDB taxonomy): domain Bacteria; phylum Pseudomonadota; class Gammaproteobacteria; order Burkholderiales; family Thiobacillaceae; genus CAZOZD01. The sequence goes on along the minus strand of CAZOZD010000042.1, from coordinate 1,789 downwards.
CCTGGTTGGCCGGCAGTGTCCATGGGGTGGTGGTCCAGATCACCGCCCGGGCCGGACAATCCGCATGTGCAGTCAGGCCAAGCCGGTGCGCCAGATCGTCACAGTCGAGCACCGGAAAGGCCACGTCGACGGCGGGCGAGGTCTTGTCCTCATACTCCACCTCGGCCTCGGCCAGGGCTGAACCACAATCTACGCACCAATGCACCGGCTTGGCGCCCAAGTAAAGATGGCCGTTCGCCTGGATCCTGCCCAGTTCACGAATGATGTCCGCCTCGAAGCGATAGTCCATGGTGAGATATGGATTGCCCCAATCACCCAGGACCCCTAGGCGAATGAAATCCGCCTTCTGCCGCTCCACCTGACCGGCAGCGTATTCACGGCACAACTCGCGAAAACGCGCCGCCGGAATATCCTTGCCATGCGCCTTCTCCACCACGAGCTCGATCGGCAGGCCATGACAATCCCAGCCGGGCACATAAGGCGCATCGTATCCATCCAGGGTCCTGGATTTCACGATGACATCCTTGAGGATCTTGTTCACCGCATGGCCGATGTGGATGTCACCATTGGCATAAGGCGGACCATCATGCAGCACGAACAGCGGCCGGCCGTGAGCCGCCGCGCGGATCTTTTCATAAAGCCGATTCTCATGCCATTTCCGGATCCAGCCCGGCTCCCGCTTGGCAAGGTCGCCGCGCATCGGAAAGGGTGTATCGGGCAGATTGAGGGTGTCTTTGTAATCAGGCATAACCATTCACTTTGAGCAATTCCCGGGCAAGCCGGGCATCCCGATCGATCTGCGCGATCAATGCGGGAAGATCGGCGAACTTGGCCTCCTCACGCAGCTTGTGCAGAAAGTCCACCCGCAGATGCTCGCGGTAGATCGAACGGTCGAAATCAAACAGATGCACTTCCAGGGTAGGTCGGCCATTTGCATGAATGGTCGGTCGCGTCCCCAGGCTGGCCACGCCTGGCCAATCCGGCCGATCCAGGCCCTGAACACGCACCGCGAATATGCCCTTGAGCGGCGGCCGGTTGTGCTTGAGCTGGATGTTCGCCGTTGGATAACCAATCTGGCGGCCAAGACGATCTCCCCCCACCACCCGGCCCGAGATCGAATATGGCCGTCCCAAAAGCTGCGCTGCCAACGCCAGATCTCCCGCCGCAAGGGCATCACGCACCGCCGTCGAGGAGACCCGGACGCCCTCCGCTTCCACCGTAGTCAATGCCTCAGCGATAAAACCATGCTGCCCTCCCAGAGCGCACAGCATATCCAGATCGCCTGCGCGGCGCGCACCAAAACGAAAATCGTCACCAACCAGCACATAACGCGCGTTCAGCCCATCCACCAGGATGCGCCGGATAAACGCCTCCGCCGAAAGGGCCGCGAATTCGCGGTTAAAACGGCACACGTGCACATGCGCCACTCCCAGGCCGCGCAGAATCTCCAGCTTTTCGCGCAAGCTGGTCAATCGACTCGGCGCATCCTCGGGGGTAAAAATCTCCCGCGGATGCGGCTCGAAGGTCAACACGGTCGGCAAGGCCCCAACTGACGTGGCACGCGCGGTCAGGCGACCAAGCATGGCCTGGTGGCCCTGATGCAGACCATCGAAATTTCCGATTGTCACTGCATTTGGATGCCGGGCTGCCGGCCAGCCATGGGTAACGAGCATTGCCTGGTTCTGCCTAAAACTTCGATTTTAGGAGGCTGGCTGGCTCAGGTCCATGCTTTTTCAAACTGCCCTGTGCCGAGTCCACCGAGAGAGTATGAGCGTAGAGGAGTATAAAA
>CAZOZD010000041.1:0-12426 GCA_964584195.1 uncultured Burkholderiales bacterium | reverse complement strand
ATTCATGCGTCAGGCCCGCAGGATTGTTGGCGGTCTGGGGGAGCACGGATTCAGGTATTTTGCCGGAATGACGAGTCATGGGTTTTTCGAGACGCCCTGCTGTCGATAGGTGTAGGGTTCCGGACGATTGCATAGACGCAAAACGTCGTGCACTCTTTGTCAGTCGCGAAGCGATGCATGACCTGATCGACAGTCTACGGAGCCCCCAAGCTTGCTTGCTTCGCCATTGCCCGCTTCGGCCGGGAATCCGGACAACGTGTGCTGACCACGCTGCCGCTTCTGCAGGCTGGCTATGTGTAGGGTGACCTTGCAATGCGGGGAGTAGAACAAAGCCGGACAAGCTGTTTTCGGTTGATTGGTTGTGGCTGGCAACTCCTGTAGCAGTGGCGACCGAGAATGACGCAGGCGCATGCATCAGCTGCTCCGGCACACCCTGCGGTTCAAGCACGGGGAATTCAACCGCTCGTATCCACCTCGGCCGTGACCCGCACTGCCGGTCGGGCCGGGATCATGCCCAACTTGTCGGTCAGCCGGATCGGCTCCTGGCCCATGCGCTGGCGGTAATGCATGGCGTTGCCGAGCACCTTGCGCACATAGTCGCGGGTTTCCAGGAACGGGATGGTGTCGACATAAATCGCGCCTTCGAGCGGCGTTTCCGCTTGCCAGCGGCGGGCGCGGCCCGGCCCGGCGTTGTACGCGGCGGTGGCCAGCACCGGCGAACCACCCAGGCTGTCCTGCACATGCTTCAGATACCAGGTGCCGAAGCGGATGTTGGTCTCCGGGTGGCTCATCTGGGCATGGGCCTGGCCCCCCAGCCCGAGCTGACGCGCGATCCATTTCGCGGTGTCGGGCATGATCTGCATCAGGCCGGTCGCCCCGACCCGCGACCGGGCGTGCTCGATGAAGCGTGATTCCTGCCGCATCAGGCCATACACCCAGGCCGGGTCGAGGCCGTTGCCGCGTGAGTAGGCCTCGGCCAGATCGCGATAGGGGGTGAGGAAACGCAGATCGAAGTTGTGCAAATCGCGGGTGCGCTCGGCGGTGGCGATGGCGCGGTCATACCAGCCCTCGCGCCGCGCCACCTCGGCCGCCGCCAGCAGGCGGGCATCGTCGAACCCGGCGATGGCCCACTGCCACTCGCCATTCGCCTCGGCCATGAGACCCAGCCGGCGCAACAGCAAGGCACGGCGAATGCCGGGATGCTCGGCGATGACACGCACCTCCTCGACACCCGGACGATGCTCGGGCGGCCGCGTCTCCAGACGCACCGGCAGCTCCTCGCTGGCCAGGAAGGCGTAATAGTCATGCCCGCGCGACAGCTCGGCAAACAGCGCGTTGGCCTGTACGCGGGCATTGAGCGCCTTGAGCGCGCGCGCCCGCCAGTAGCGCCAGGTGACCACGTTCTGTTCCTCGGCCGACATCGCCTGGATGGTGTGGTACACCTCCATCCAGCGCCCGGCGCGCAACATCGCCCGCACCTTCCAGGCCAACTGCGCGTCGGACAGGTCCTGGCCGGCCTGACGGAACCAGTCCACCGCCTGCGGCATGTGCCGGCGCGCCGCGTGCATGGCAACGATGCCCCAACCGTGGTTGCGCTCCGCCTCGCCCAGCCGCTGGCCGGCCTCGCGCCACAGGCTGGAGGCGCGCAATGGATCGTTGCGGGCGATGCGATCGAGGCCGAACAGGGTCAGCTCACGCTCGGCGCGGTTCTCCGGACCGCGGGCCAGCCAGCTCTCCGGCTTGTCCTGGGCAAGCCCGAACGCATCGGCGCGCGGCCGCTCGGCCGGCGGCAGGCCCGCGATCAACTCACGCGCCAGACGGGCGTTACCCTCGGCAAGTGCCAGACGCAAGCGGACAAATCGATGCTCATCCACCAGCGCGCCCAGCTCGAACAGGCGATTGAACAAGGGACCGCAACTGCCCGGCAGGTCTCGCCCGGTACGGTACAGCTCGACGCCTTCCCCGACCGCCTCCCGACCGCCCGCAGCCAGCCGCTCGCGCAGACTGAAGCAACGCAGCTCCGGGTCCATGCGCGCGAGCTGGCCGGCCCAGTGGCGGAACCGCGGCCAGTCCTCGTTCTGCCCGGCCTGGCGAGCCAGATCCTGGCGTACCCGCTCGGCCAGGGGCGAATCCGGATGACGCTCGACGAACGCCACCCGGGCCGGATCCTCAGCGGGGCGATCACGCACCCGCCAGTACGCAATGTAGGGATACAGCAGATGCCCTTCCGGCACCCGTGCCGCATGCTGATTGAAACGCGCAGACTGGCCCTTATCCAGGGCCTGCCGGGCAGCAAGGAAATCACGCTCGACATCGGCGCGCGCCACGCCATGCGCCAGAACAAGGAAGGTCAGGCTGAGCACGGACACCACCGCGCGCAGGGAAGCGAAAAATGGAACGGACACGGATTAAAGGCCAGGCCATGAACACGGGGGTGCCAGTGTAGCAGGGCCGCAAACGCAAGCGTGACAGGGCAAGACCGGCAACGTCAGGGCGCGGTAGTTCCTTTCCACACCCCGCGCTTCCCACCGCCTGGATCAGTCCGCGCAGAAGAGCAGGCGCTACCCGGAATCACTACGGTCAGCCTGCGTAACTGCGCAGGGCATTGAGGTTGTTGAGGGTGATGGTGCGGCCGCGGCTCAGGATGAAGCCGTCCTGGGCCAGTCGCTTGAGTACCCGCGACAGGGTTTCGGGCGCCAGGTTGAGCTGCGAGGCTATGGTTTGTTTGTCGCTGGCGAGGTACAGGTCGAACCGGTCGACCTGGGCGGGGGCATGCTGGGCCAGGTAGTGGGCAACGCGCTGGGCGCTGTTGCGTTGTACGCAGGTTTCCATGTTGTCGATCAACTCGCACATGCGCTTGCATAGGCGGGCCATCATGGCCTGGGCGAGTTGGTGGTTGCGGTCGACGGCGGCGCGCAGGGCAAATTTGTCGATGAACAGCACGGCGCTTTCGCGTCTGGCCTGGGCGGCGACAGTGTAGGCCTTGTCGAGGAACACGCCTTCTTCGCCGCAGCTGGCACCGGCGTCGAGCATTTGCACGACTTTCTCGGCTCCGCCCGGATGCGGCAGGAACAGCTTGATCTGGCCGGCCAGCACCAGGTGCATGCCTTTGGGCGAGTCGCCCTTCTGGAAGAGCATGACGTTGCGGTCGAGCGGCTGGTACTGGCAACCCTGGGCGAGGTGCTGACGCTCGGCCAGGGAAAGGCAAGCGAACAGGTCCTGACGGCCGAGAATTTCCGGGATGACGTGTTTCGAGTCTGGGTTCATCTGGCTTCCAATCGCGTGCTGTTGCGCTGACACGCTATAGATAGCCAAGACGTGGCCGCGGCGAAATGGATTAATGGACATCGAAATCTGTTTTAAGGCGTGCCGAATACCCCTTTGGAGGTATAGGGAGTATTTGACAATCCATTGTTTTAACGCATGATTGCCATCGGTGTGCCTGGCCGAACATTACCTCCCTGTCATTGGAGGTACCCCTTTAAATCCGCTTCTAAAAACCACATTTCGCCCACGACCAATGCTTCGCCGTTCCATTCTGTACAGCCTGGGCATTGCCCTGTTCAGCATTGTCGCCATCGGCCTGGGTGGCCTGACCGCGTCGATGGTGATGGTGGAGGCGATCCAGGGCAGCGGTAGCGCCATCAACGTTGCCGGCAGCCTGCGCCGGCTCAGTCACCGCATGGGCAGCATGGTGCTGGCGGACACCGCGCTGGGCCGCGAAGACCATGCCGACCTGACACTGGCCATCACCCATTTCGAGAACACCCTGCACCACGAGGCCCTGGCCACCGCCGTGCAACGCCTGCACGGCAGTCCATTCGTGGCCACCTACCATGAGGTGCGCCAGCTCTGGCGCGATCAGCTCAAGCCGATGCTTGAACTGGAGGCACGGCCGGGGATCGACCAGCATTCCGCCGCCCGTCACCAGACCCTGCTGTTTGCCATCGATGTGTTCGTGGAACGGCTGAACACCATGGTGGCGCAACTGGAACATGACACTGAAACCCGCATCCGCACCCTGCGCGCCATCCTCGGCGGGACACTGTTCCTAACCGTGCTGGCGGTGGTGGTGGTGCTGTGGCTGTTGCGCCGGCAAGTGCTGCAACCGCTGGCCGATCTGCTGGCCAGTACCGGCCGGCTGGCCAAGGGCGATTTCAGCGCCCGCGCCCAGCATCTCGACGACGACGAGCTCGGCCAGCTGGGGCGGACCTTCAACGGCATGGCCGAGGACCTCTCCAAGCTCTATCGCGACCTCGAACAGCGGGTGGCTGAAAAGACCCTGGCGTTGAGCCGCAGCAACCGGTCGCTGGGCGTGCTTTACCATTCGATCACCCGCCTGCACCACGCCCCGCTCGATCCTCTGGCCTACCAGGAGATTCTGCGCGAACTGGATACGACCCTGGAACTGGCCGGTAGCCAGGTCTGCCTGTTCGGCCATACCGGCGAACCGGCCACCACCCTGGCCAGTACCCTGCCTGGCTGCATCCAGCGCGAGGCCGGTGCATGTCCGTGTCCCGGTGCATGTGCCGAAACCGCCGGCCATTGGGAATTTCGGCCCAGCGGCAATGAGGACCAGCTGGTCCTGGCGCTGCGCGATGCCGATCGGCAATACGGTGTGCTGCGTATCGCGCTGCCCGGCGGCCACCGTATGGAGCCCTGGCAGGCCGAGTTGCTGCGCGGCCTGGCCGGACACATCGGCATTGCCCTGGGTATTGCCCACAAGACCGAGCAGGCCCGCCTGCTGGCGCTCCAGGAAGAGCGGTCGATCATCGCCCGCGAGCTGCATGATTCCATCGCCCAGGCCCTCACGTACATGAAGATTCAGGCCAGCCTGCTGCAACCGCTGCTCGGCGATCCGGCCCGTCAGGCCGACGCCGAGGCCACCCTGGCCGAACTGCGCGCCGGCATCTCGGCGGCCTACCGGCAATTGCGTGAGCTGCTGGTAACCTTCCGGCTGCGCATGGAGGGTGACTTCCTGGAACGTCTGGCCAAGACGGTGCGCGAATTCGCCGACCGCAGCGGCTTGACCATTGCCCTGGATGCGCACCTCGGCAGCTGCCAGCTCTCGCCCAACCAGGAAATCCACACCCTCCAGATCGTCCGCGAGGCCTTGTCCAACCTGTTCCGCCACGCCCAGGCCAAACAGGCCTGGGTGCGTGTGCGCCATGTCGGGGAGGGACTCATCCAGGTCGACATCGAGGACGATGGCACCGGGCTGGCAACGCCAGGCGACCCCGATGTTCCGCACTATGGACTGGCCATCATGCGTGAACGTGCTGCGGGGCTGGCCGGCGAGATCGACATCCAGCCCCGTGCCGATGGCGGTACCCACGTCCGCCTGCGTTTCCAGGCCGCCCGGCACGATGCCTCCTTGCATCACCATTCTTCCGAACCGGCATGAGTCAGCATCCATACAGCTACATCCTGATCGACGACCACCCCCTGTTTCGCAAGGGTCTGATCCAGCTGCTTGGCCAGCGGCCCGGGTTCAAGCTGGTCGGCGAGGCATCCAACGGTCTCGACGGACTGGCCCTGGTGCGCCGCCTGGCGCCAGACGTGCTGCTGCTCGACCTGAACATGAAGGACATGAACGGCCTGGAAGTGCTGAAGGTGGTGAAAAGCCTGGACCTCGACACCCGGGTGGTCATGGTCACCGTCTCCGACCAGGCCGAGGATCTAGTGGCGGCGCTGCGTGAAGGGGCCGATGGCTATCTGCTCAAGGACATGGAACCGGAAGACATGGTGAGCAGCCTCCAGGCGGTCGCCGCCGGCCGGGTGATCGTCTCGGAGGCCCTCACCCATCTGCTCGCGGCCGCCCTGCGCGAGCAAAAACGCGCCAGGACCGCGGAAGAAGCCGGACTCACCGATCAGGAACTGCGCATCCTGGAACGCATCGCCGCGGGTCTATCCAACAAACACATCGCCAAGGACCTCGACATCGCCGAGGGCACGGTGAAGGTGCACGTCAAACACATCCTGCGCAAACTCGCGCTGCGCTCCCGCGTCGAGGCCGCCGTCTGGGCGGTAGCCCACCTTGGCAAGGGGCGGACCGGCTAGCGCGCCGGCGTCTCCCGGCCTGACGGCCGGGCTTGCCGCTCACCAGCGTTCGGCAAGGCTGACGCTGACGTTGACGCGCACGAATTCGCCCGGGTCGTAGGGCATGAATGCGCTGTATTCGCGGCCCTGGTAGCGGTATACGATGTCGTAGCCGGTGATGCGGCGGGTCCAGTTGTCGACGCTGCGGCAGCGCTCGACTTCCTGGGGGCCGCGATAGGTGGCACCGGCACGATTGTCCATGCCGTCGCCCACCATGGCGCCGGTAGCGGCACCCACGGCGGTGGCGACGCTCTTGCCGGTGCCCTTGCCGAACTGGTGGCCGATCACGCCGCCAACGATGGTGCCCAGGATGGCGCCACCATAGGAGCGCTCGCGCGGAGCTTCATAGACCTGGCTTACCCGTTCGATCCAGCATTCGCGGCGCGGCTCGTTGATTTCCTCATAGATCGGGGTCTTGGCCACGACACGGGCCTGGTCAAGGAAGGGGTCGAAATGGGGACGCCCCTTCGGTCCGGCGATGGCGCTGCCGGCCAGGGCCAGCGCCAGCATGGCGACGGTGACGCGGGTGAGGCGGTGGGTGGATGTGGATTTGCGTGCGTTCATGATGGACTCCAAGTGGACGAGGGTCGGGTTCGAGATCAGCGCCGGTAGCCGCCACGCGGGGCGTCCTCGGGACGGATGCGACGATGTTCGAAGCCTTGGCCAAAGCCGTCGCGTTCACGCATCTCGCGGCGTTCTTCCATGCGATCCTGGTGTTCCTCGCGCAGACGCTGGCGGAGGGCCTCGCGTTCCTGGGGCGGCAGGTTCTGCCAATGCTCGCGCAGGCGTTCACGTTCTTCCGGACTCATCCGGGCCAGCTTGGCGTAGGGTGCCTCGAACGCTGCCGGCGGCGCCGCGACGGCAAGCCCGGAAAGTCCCAGTCCGGCGACCAGCAAGAGGCCGAGGGCAATGCTGGATGTACGTTTGCGCATGATGTTCTCCTTCTTCAAATCGTCGGTTGACGATTACCATGCTAGGTGGCAACGGTTTCGCCGGGGTTTCCTCCCGGGTTAAATTTGTAAGCGTTTGTAACGTTCAGGCTTCCCGGAGGACGAATGGATTCCAGCCGCCCCGCCCGCATCCTGGTGGTGGATGACGACACCGGCATCCGCGAGCTGCTCGCCGACTATCTCGCCGGCCAGGGCATGGAGGTGGATTGCGTGCGCGACGGACGTGAACTCGATGCCCGCATGGCCGCCTTCGTTCCCGATCTGGTGGTGATGGACCTGATGCTGCCGGGCGAGGATGGTCTGGCGCTGACCCGACGCATCAAGTCGGGCCCCGGCCTGCCGGTGCTGATGCTTTCGGCGCGCGGCGAGGATATCGACCGCATCGTCGGGCTGGAGGTGGGCGCCGACGATTATCTGGCCAAGCCGTTCAATCCGCGTGAGCTGCTGGCGCGCATCCGTGCCGTGCTGCGCCGGGGTGGCGAACGGCCGCCGGCCGGTACCACGCCCCCTCCCGAACGGCACGAGTTCGGTCCTTTCAGCCTGGACGTGGCCGCCTGCCGGTTGCTGCGCGCGGGTGAGGAAATCCCGCTCACCCATGCCGAGTTCACCCTGCTGAAGATATTCGTCGAACACCCCAATCGCGCTCTGTCGCGCGACCAGATCATGGACTGGCTGAAGGGATTCGAGCGCGATCCGTTCGATCGCTCCATCGATGTGCGCGTGACCCGGCTGCGTCGCAAGATCGAGGAAGATCCCGCCAATCCGGCCTACATCCGCACGGTGTGGGGTCAAGGCTATCTGTTCGCACCGACGGGTAAGGGCGGATGATCCTGCCCCACAGCCTGTTTGGCCGCACCGCGCTGGTGCTCTTGTTCACCTTTGCATTGAGTCAGGGGGTGGCCGCCTGGGTGGTCTGGCGAGCGGTGATCGAGCCGCTGACCGCACGCGCCGCCGACGATCTAGCGGCGCGCATGGTGCTTTCGGCGCAGACCTGGTCGGAGCTGCCGCCCGATACCCGCACTGATTTCGAGATCGAGCTTTCCCTGCGGCATGGCCTGGAGCTTGGCCGCGCGGTCGGTGAGCTGCCCGACCGCGCGGCCAGCGACCGCTTCGGCGAATTGCTGGTGGAGGCATTGAACCGCCGCCTGGCCAGTCCGGCACGTTTCAAGCAGGGGCCCGATCCGGCCTGGATGTGGGTCGAACTGGAACTGGCGGGCCATCCATTGCGGATCGGCCTCAAGACCGATCGTCCCATCGTCGCCGCACCCATGGCGGTGGCGGCCACCTTTCTCGCCGGCGCCCTGCTGACCGTGCTGGTGGCCTTGCTGCTGGCGCGCAACACCACCCGCCGGCTAGCCCGCCTCACCCGTTCGGCGGCCGAGGTGGGCCAGGGGCGCACCCCGGCCCGGCTGCCTGAGGAAGGCCCGAGCGAGCTGGCGGCGCTCAACGCCAGCTTCAACCGCATGGCAGACCAAGTCCGCACCCTTCTGGAAAACCGCACCGTGTTGCTGGCCGGCCTGTCGCATGACCTGCGCACGCCGCTCACCCGGCTGCGCCTGGCGTTGTCGATGCTGGAGGGTGGAGATGCACACCGGGTGCAGGGGATGGAACGCGACATCGAGGAGATGAACACCCTGATCGGCCAGACCCTCGACTTTGCCCGTTCATTGCGCCCGGAAGCCACCGACCGGGTGGATCTGGCCCAGCTCCTGGACAGGCTCTGCCAGGACGTGGCACAGGACCGCGCCAAAGCGCGGCTGACGCCGGCGGCGCAAGCCTACAGACCTTGCCTGCTGGCCGCCGGCGCGTTGCGGCGCGTGCTCGGCAACCTGCTCGAAAATGCGCTCCGCCACGGTGGCGAGGCGCCGGTCGAGGTCGAGCTGGACGTCGATGCCGGCGGACTGGTGGTGCGCGTACTCGATCGCGGCCCGGGCATTCCGGCCACCGAGCGGGAGGCGGTATTCCAGCCATTTCACCGCCTGGAGCGGTCGCGCGCGCGCGATACCGGCGGTTCCGGCCTGGGTCTGGCCATTGCCCGCCAGCTGGCGGACGCGCAAGGCTGGCGTATCCGGCTGAGCGACCGCGCGGGCGGTGGCCTCAGCGCCGAGGTCTGGCTGCCATGCTTGCCAGACTCGCCAGCTCCGGCGCAGTGAATCCGGCCGCCAGCCGGGCGGCCTCGTTGAATGGCCGGCGTGGGCGAGGGGCGTCATAGGCATCGATCAGTTCGACATAGACGGTCTCCGCCACCTGCCCGCGCTGAGTGCACAACCAGCGGAACCAGCGGTCGCCGATGGCAACGTGACCGACTTCGTCGCGCAGGACGATGTCGAGGATGGCGGCTCCGGCGTGGTCGCCGAAGCCCGCCAGCTTGGCGCGTAAGGCGGGTGTGGCGTCGAGACCGCGGGCCTCCATCAGGCGCGGCACCAGCGCCATGCGCGCCAGCGGGTCGGCGGCGGTGCGCCGGGCCAGACGCCATAAACCATCGTGGGCCGGAAAATCACCGTAATCCCGGCCCAGGCCACGCAGGTGCTCACGCAGACGCTGGAAGTGATCCGCCTCCTCCCGCGCCACCTGCAGCCAGTCGCGGTAATAGTCGCTCGGTAAATTCCGGAATCGGTACACCGCGTCGAGGGCCAGGTTGATGGCGTTGAACTCGATGTGGGTGAGCGCATGGATCAGCGCCATGTGTCCCCCGGTACCGTTCAGCTCGCGCCGCGGCAGGGCCTCCGCCGCCACCAGGATGGGCCGTTGCGGCCGGCCCGCTTCCATGAGCGGTTCAGCTTCCGTGTACTCCCCGGCGTTTAGCCGGGCCGCGTTCCAGTCCCGCCAGAGCGCCTCGCAGGCGAGGATCTTGGCGTCCGGATCGGCCAGTTGCAGGGCCTGGCGCGCGGCGAGATGGAGGTTCATCCGGTGTTGCGTCGTTCCAGCTTCAGACGCCATTCGCGCGGCCCGGATTCATGCACTGAATGCCCCTGGCTATCGACGGCCACGGTCACTGGCATGTCTTCCACCTCGAATTCATGGATCGCTTCCATGCCCAGTTCGGGAAAGGCCAGAACCCGCGCGGCGCGGATGGCACGGGCGACCAGATAGGCAGCACCGCCCACGGCGATGCAGTACACCGCGCCATGGCGACGGATCGCCGCGATGGCTTCCGGGCCGCGTTCGGCCTTGCCGACCATGCCGATCAGCCCGACCGGTTCGCCGAGCATGGTCTCGGTATAGTCGTCCATGCGGGTGGCGGTGGTGGGTCCGGCCGGCCCCACCACTTCGCCCGCGACCGGGTCGACCGGACCAACGTAATAGATGAAACGATTATGGAAATCGACCGGCAGGGATTCGCCCCGGGCAATCATTTCAGCGATCCTGCGGTGTGCCGCATCACGGCCGGTGAGCAGACGTCCGGACAGCAGCAGTGAATCACCAGCCCGCCAGGTGGCGATGTCTTCGCGGCGCAGCCGGTCCAGATTCACCCGCCGGGCACCGACCGGCCCCTGCCAGGCGATGTCGGGCCAGACAGACAGCGGCGGCGGTTCGAAACGGGCGGGTCCGGAGCCGTCGAGTCTGAAATGCACATGCCGGGTGGCTGCACAGTTGGGGATCAGCGCCACCGGCAGGCTGGCAGCATGGGTCGGATATTCACGGATCTTCACGTCGAGCACGGTGGTCAGCCCACCCAAACCCTGAGCGCCAATGCCCAGTGCGTTGATGCGCTGCATCAGTTCCAGGCGCAGCGAATCGATCCGGGTTTGTGCGCCACGCGCGCGCAGGGTCTGGATGTCGATCGGCTCCATCAGCGCCTCCTTGGCGAGCAGCATGGCCTTTTCCGGTGTGCCGCCGATGCCGATGCCGAGAATCCCGGGTGGGCACCAGCCTGCGCCCAGTGCCGGCAGTTCGGACAACACCCACTCGACGATTGAATCGGCCGGATTGAGCACGGCAAAACGCGCCTTGTTTTCGGAACCCCCTCCTTTGGCGGCGCAGATCACTTCCAGCGTATCGCCGGGCACCAGTTCGACGTGCACCACCGCCGGGGTGTTGTCGCGACTGTTGCGGCGGGCGCCGGCCGGATCGAGCAGCACCGATGCACGCAATGGATTGGCGGGATCGGTATAGGCCCGGCGCACGCCTTCGTCGACCATTCCCTGCACATCCAGCCCGGTTTCCCAGCGCACCTCCATGCCCACCTTGAGAAATACCACCGCCATGCCAGTGTCCTGGCAGATCGGCCGTCGTCCCTCGGCGCACAACCGCGAGTTGACCAGGATCTGGGCCAGCGCTTCGCGTGCGGCGGGAGCCTCCTCGGCTCGCCAGGCCTCGGCCAGCGCGGCCACGAAATCGGGTGGGTGATACACGGCGATGAACTGGAATGCGGCAGCAATGGACTCGATGAAGTCCTCCTGGCGAATCAAGGTCATGCCTGCTCCAGTGTGGTTGGATGGGGTCTTTCCGGCGGATGTTCAGACGTCGAGGTTGCGTACCCCGAGCGCATTGGTCTCGATAAAGTTCCGGCGCGGTTCGACTTCCTCACCCATCAGGGTGGTGAATATCTCGTCGGCGGCGATGGCGTCCTCGATCTGTACCCGCAGCAGGCGGCGCACCTGGGGGTCCATGGTGGTTTCCCAGAGCTGCTCCGGATTCATCTCGCCCAGTCCCTTGTAGCGCTGGATCGAAATAGTGCGTTTGACGTCGTTCAGCAGCCAGTCGAGCGCCTGCTTGAAGTCATAGGCGGCGGCAGCGGATTCACCACGCCGGATTTCAGCGCCTTCACCGATCAGGCCGACAAGCAGGTTGGCGGCACGGAGGATTTGGGCATGGTCACCGCTGGCGAGGAAGGTCGAATCGATGCGGGTGAGCGTGTCAATGCCATGGCGATGACGATAGATGTCCAGGTGCCAGGTACCCTCCTCGGCATCGTGGCCGATCTCGACGCGGTGTTCGCCATGCCCGGCGAGACGCTCCAGCATGCGTGCGGCACTGGCCCGGGCACGGATCTCGTCGGCGAGATCGAGTTCGGGCTGATCGAGCATGGCAAGCAGCACGTCGTGGTCCATGCGCCGCGACAGCCGGTCGATGACCGCCTCGGCAAGCAGGTATTCACGGGCAATGCCTTCCAGGCTGTCCTGGGCGAGTACCGCCGCACCGCGCGCGGGGATCAGCTCGGCGCCCTTGAGCGCTTCGCGCAGCAGGTATTGCTTGAGCTCGTAGTCGTCCTTGAGATAGCTCTCGCGTTTGCCCTGCTTGACCTTGTACAGCGGCGGCTGGGCGATGTAGATGTGGCCACGTTCGACCAGTTCGGGCATCTGGCGGTAGAAGAAGGTGAGCAGCAGGGTGCGGATGTGCGAGCCGTCCACGTCGGCGTCGGTCATGATGATGA
>CAZOZD010000040.1:2706-12502 GCA_964584195.1 uncultured Burkholderiales bacterium | reverse complement strand
CGAAGCGCTGCACGTATTCGATGATCAGGCTGGAGTGTTCGGAGGCGCTGGAGAAGATCTGTTTCAGGCCGGCCTCCTCGCTGCCGATCACGTCGAGCAGGAAATCCTGGCCGCAATCGCGCAGTGCATCGACGACGTGGTCGATGTTGGCCTTGCCACCGGTGTGGCCGTCGGCCACCGCCACGGCAAGATGATGCAGGCGCGGGCCGTAGTTGCGCACGAATGCCTCGGTGGGCGAAGGCAGTTGCAGGAGGTGGTTGACGAAATAGGGCTGGTTGGCGGCGGTGAACACCTTGGCCGGGCTTTCCAGTTCGTTGGCGAAATGCACGCTCTTGGTGACGTTGGTCGACGAGTTCTGGTCGGCGATGTCGTAGGAGCCCCAGTAGTAATAGCTGGTCAGGGTCAGGTATTCGAGGATGGCCGCCTCGCGGTTCTGGCTGTATACCCGGGTGGCGAGGTGGTCGATGGGCAGCAGCAGTTCACCCAACCCGAGCCGCGCCTGGGTGTTCTTGGCGGCTTCGTATGCGGCCTGGACATCGTCACGGATGCTGCTCCAGCCGAGGGCGTAGACCCGGATGTCGTTTTCAGGCCGCTCCCAGTAGGCGACGATGTTGTGGGTGTAGGGCGAGGGTTTCACCACCGCCAGGTTGCCGGGCAGCTCCAGGCGGCGCACCTCGTTCTGGTTGAAAAAGCGGATGTCGCGCGCCTTCTGCATCTCCACCACGGCATGCAGGTTGTTCACCCGCAACACCTCGCCCATGTAGCGCGAATTCGGTTTTTGCGCGCCGATCGGGTAGACCTCGTTGAGACTGCGGAAGATGCCGCGCGTGTTGGCCTCCTTGACCTCGCGCACCAGGATGTCGGGCGCATTCATGTCGATGCGCAGGACGTGGGTGTCGTGCTGCTCCGACTCCAGGGTGACGAGGTAATGGTAGGGCGTCATCAGGCACAGCTCGCCGACATAGGCCAGCGAGTGGCCCGGCTCGACGGTGATCATCAGGGCGTCGATCTGGCGCACCAGCTCGGTGAGGCCGATGCGGTCGCGCTCTTCCAGCAGACGGACGAGATATTCCTCGAAGAATTCCGAATTGCGCTTGTCACCATAGCGGGGAAAGCCGAGCGAAAACGAAGGCGTGTGTCTCATGATTGACTCGTCTGGCTCTGGCCGGGGGGCGCGACCATGCCCAGCTGGTGGAGCTGGAAATACTGGCGCGAGATGGCCTCGTGCAGATGGCCGAGGTCGGCCTGGATCTGGTCCAGATATTCATGCAGGACCACCGGGGCGAGACCCTCGAAACGCATGCCTTCCAGGCGCCGCCAGGCGGTGCGGGCGGTCTTGATGGCGGCGTCATAATTGGGCAGCACCGCCAGACAGCCCTCGATCTCGCCCAGACAGTGGATGACGGTGCGCGGGAAGTGTGGATCGTTGAGCAGGAAATGCACCACCGCGGCGCTTTCCACATGCACGCCGACATGGCGGCGGTACATCTGGTAGGCGGACAATGCATTGAGTGTGTTCATCCACAGCCGCTCCTGCGCAACCTCGGCCACCATGCCGTCGCGCGGCAATTGCACGGCCGAGTTGACGTCGACGATGCGGGTGGTCATGTCGGCGCGTTCGAGGTTGCGGCCCAGCTTGATGAACTGGTAGGCCACGTCGTGGCTCATCGAGCCCATGAGCAGGCCGATGATCGACTGGCGCCGCTCGATCACCCCATTGAGCAGGGTGTAGCGCGGGCCGCGGCCCTGGCGGGCGGTGGCTGCCTCGCGCTGGATGAACAGGTGCAGGCCGTTGATCCGCTCCCAGATCTCCATCGGCAGCACTTCGCGGAAGGTGCGGGTGTTTTCCCGCGCCGCCTGGATGCAGGCGAGGATGGAGCTTGGATTGCGCTCGTCCTCGATCAGGAAGTGCATGATGTCGGCCTCGTTGGGGGCCGCATGATGCTGCTGGTACAGGTCGTCCAGACCGGCCACGGTGAGCAGCACGTCCCAGCCGAAGGACGCGCCGCGGGGCAGGTCGAGCAGGGCCTGGGTGGTGCTGTTGATGAGGCGCGCGGTGTTCTCTGCCCGTTCCAGGTAGCGCGCCATCCAGTACAGGTTTTCAGCGACTCGGGAAAGCATGGCGTTCAGCCCCTGTAAATTTGATCGGCCGCCGACAGACGCATGCGACCCCTCGCCCATGCATCCTCGCGTCATTCGTCACACTGTCACGCGTCACTTTTCAAGCCCTCATGAATCCACGATCCAGGTGTCCTTGGAGCCGCCGCCCTGGGACGAGTTGACCACCAGCGACCCGGCCTTGAGCGCCACCCGGGTCAGCCCGCCGGTGGTGACATGGAGTCGGTCGGATTGCAGCACGAAGGGGCGCAGGTCGAGGTGACGCGGTTCCAGGTGATCGTCGATCAGGGTCGGCGCGGTGGACAGGCTGAGGGTGGGCTGGGCCATGTAGTTGCGCGGGTTTTCCCGGATCAGGCGGGCGAACTGCTGGCGTTCCTCGGGCGTCGCGCGCGGGCCGATCAGCATGCCGTAGCCGCCCGACTCGTTGGCCGGCTTGACCACCAGTTCATCGAGATGGTCGAGCACGTATTCGCGCTGATCCGGGTACATGCACAGCCAGCTCGGCACATTGGGCAGGATGGGCGCCTCGTCGAGGTAATACTCGATCATCTTCGGCACGAATGCGTACACCACCTTGTCGTCCGCCACCCCCGATCCGGGCGCGTTGGCGATGCCGACCTTGCCCGCCCGCCAGGCCCGCATCAGGCCCGGCACGCCGAGCACCGAATCAGGCCGGAACGCCTCCGGATCGATGAAGTCATCGTCCACCCGGCGGTAGATCACGTCCACCCGGCGCAGGCCGGTGATGGTCTTCATGTACACGCAGTCGTCGTCGCCCACCACCAGGTCCGAGCCCTCGACCAGGATGGCGCCCATCTTCTGGGCCAGGTAGGAGTGCTCGAAATAGGCCGAGTTGAAGATGCCCGGGGTGAGCACGCAGATCACCGGCCGCTTGCCCGGGCGCGGCGAGAGCGCGGCCAGGGTGTCGTGCAGGCGGGTGGGGTAATCATCCACCGGCAGGATGTGACCGGCCTGGAACAGCTCGGGAAACAGCCGCTTCATCAGCTCGCGGTTCTCCAGCATGTAGGACACCCCGGACGGCACGCGCAGGTTGTCCTCCAGTACATACACCGTGCCGTCCTTGTCGCGCACCAGATCGGTGCCGCAGATGTGCGCCCACACCCCGAAGCGGGGCGAGATGCCGCGGCACTGGTCGCGGAAGTTCTTCGAGCCTTCCAGCACGTCGAGCGGAAACACCCCGTCGCGGACGATGCGCTGGTCGTTGTACAGATCGTCGATGAAGCGGTTCAGCGCGGTGAGGCGCTGCTTGAGCCCGGCCTCGATGCGGCCCCACTCCTGGCTCGACATCACCCGCGGGATGACATCGAAGGGCCAGGCGCGGTCGATGTTGCCGGCGTCGCTGTACACCGTGAAGGTGATGCCCATGGTCATGATCGCCGCGTCCACCGCCCGCCGGCGCGCCTCCAGCTCCTCCGGCGCCAGGGTACCTAGATACTGGCAAAGCGCCCGCGCCGCCGGACGCGGCTGGCCATCCTGATCGATCAGCTCGTCGAAAAACTCGCCAACCGGATAATCGGAACAATGACTGGACATCGGCAGACCCCTGTATCGATACCCGGTCAATGCAAGGGGCATGCCACCCCCGCAAAACCACCGTCCCGGCCATTTTTTCAGGCTCTACATGAAATCGAGTGGGTCACTGGCTGCAGTGGCTGATGTCCGCCTGGCCAGTCCGTCCATAGCCGTCACCCGTAATGAAATTCCCGTCCCCCGCAGGGGGGCTGGTTAGGGGTGGCGCCCAAAGGGCGCCTTGGCCTTATCGCAGCGGCCGCTGAAGCGGCTTCTCGCCGCACCCCCATCCTAACCTTCCCCCTCTGGGGGAAGGAACCTGGAATGCAAGCGCCTGCGGGTTTTCAATCTTCCGCCGGCTGGCCGCGTGAACAGCATTGCCGACCCGATTTCAGCAAGAGCCTTTTTTCACCCATCCGTGCGGACAGGGCGCATCAGTCTGGTGCATGACGCACGAAACCGAGGCATCGGGAATGGAGTACACTCGCCCGGCCACCCGCCGGGGCTCCGCGCCACATGCCATGCGCGGAACCGGAGATGCAAGGCGAACCGATGCCCGCAGGAGTACGCATGCCATGAACCCAACCCTGAAAAAGACCCTGATCGGCCTCTACCTGTGCGGCGCGCTGGTCTATTTTGCATTCAACGATCACCGCATCACGGCGACCCCCAAGCATAAAACGCACTACGAGCTCCAGGCGCTGAACCTCGCCTTGGAGTCCGTCCTGTTCCCCTTCTTTGTTGCCTATCATCAACTGTACCTGGATGGGCCGCCGCCTGTCCAGCCCCGCCTGTAACGCCCCCGGCCGCATGCCGGGGCGGCCTTGTCACTCCATGCAGATCGAAGCACTCCACCAACGCCTGGCCGGCCTCGGTGCCAAGCCGGTGCATGCACGCCGCATACTGCGGGCATGGGTCCAGGCCGGCGGCATCGACACCCGCCATGTCAAGGCCGGGGACTTCCTGCCCCGGACGCTGCGCCAGGCCCTGCCGGCCTTCGATGCCGAACTCGACGCGCTCGTCCACATCCGCTCCGAACACCCCGGCGAGGATGGCGCCACCCGCCTGCTCATGCTTCTCGCCGACGGTCAGGCGGTGGAAAGCGTGCTCCTGCCCCGGGGAGGCTTGTGCGTCTCCACCCAGGTGGGCTGCGCGGTCGGCTGCGTGTTCTGCATGACGGGCCGGGGCGGCCTGTCGCGCCAGCTCTCCAGCGCCGAGATCGTCGCCCAGGTGGCCGTCGCCCGCCGCCGCAGGGCGGTGAACAAAGTGGTGTTCATGGGCATGGGCGAGCCCGCGCACAACCTCGACAACGTCATGGCCGCCATCGACTTCCTCGGTCGCGAGGCCAACATCGGCCACAAGGAGCTGGTGTTCTCCAGCGTGGGCGACCGGCGCGTGTTCGAGCGCCTGCCCCAGGGGCCGGTCAAGCCGGCGCTGGCCCTGTCGCTGCACACCGCTGATCCCGAACTGCGCGCCCGCCTGCTGCCCCGGGCGCCACGCATCGACCCCGCCGAGCTGGTCGAGCTGGGTGAACGCTACGCCCGCGCCACCCGCTACCCCATCCAGTACCAGTGGACCCTGATCGAAGGTGTCAACGACGGCGACGCCGACATCGACGCCATCGCCCGCCTGCTCAAAGGCAGGTACGCGGTGATGAACCTCATCCCGTTCAACCGTGTCGACGGCTTCCCCTACCGCCGACCGCGCTGGGAACGCGCCGCCGAGATGGCGCGCGCGCTGCACCGCCGCGGCGTGCTCACCAAACTGCGCCACTCCGCCGGCCAGGCGGTGGACGGCGGCTGCGGCCAGCTCAGGGCGCGCCACGCCGGCACGGAAGTTCAGCCCAGTCCGGCGCGGGTCAGGAAATCCTCCAGCGCCCCCGCCAGCCCCGGCGTTTCCAGCTCGGCGTAGTCGTAGCGGGCGCGCACGATGGGTTTGCCGGGGCGGATGAGCGCGCCGAGATCGATTGGAGTGGCGGAGACGATGAGGTCGGCGGGAACGGCCTCCAGGCTGGCGGCGAGATCGGCCAGCTGCGCCTCGGAATAGCCCAGGGCCGGCAGGACCGGCCCGAGTCCGGGGTAACGCTGCCAGGCCGCGGCGATGAGGGGAGCGGCCCAGGAACGGGGATCGACGATCTCGGCCCCGGCACGGCTGGCGGCCAGCCAGCCGGCCCCCCGGGCCATGCCGCCGTGGGTGACGGTGGGTCCGTCCTCCACCACCAGCACCCGCTTGCCGCGCAGGTCCGCGTCGCCCTCCAGGCAGACCGGCGAGGCGGCCAGGATCACTCCCGCGCCCGGGTTGAGCGCCGCGGCGGCGCTGCGCACGGCCGCCACGGCGGCTGGCCCGGCGCTGTCGGCCTTGACGATGACCAGGGTATCGGCCATCCGCGCGCATGCCTCGCCGGGGTGAAAGGCGGTCTCGTGGCCGGGACGCAATGGGTCGACGAGGCAGATGTGCCAGTCCGGCCGGAAGAATGGAAAATCGTTGTTGCCGCCTTCCCATAGGATGAGATCGTTTTCCGCCTCGGCCAGGGTCAGGATGCGGGCATAGTCGACCCCGGCGTAAACGCGGTGACCGAGGGCCAGATGGGGTTCGTATTCCTCGCGCTCCTCGACACTGCAACGGGCGGCGTCGAGATCGGCGCGGCTGGCGAATCGCTGCACGGCCTGGTCGCGCAGCTCGCCATAGGGCATGGGGTGGCGCACCACGCCAACGCGCAGGCCCCGCGCATCGAGCAGGCCGGCCAGATAACGGGCGGTCTGGGACTTGCCGCAGCCGGTGCGCACGGCGCTGAGCGCGATCACCGGCCGCCGCGCGGCAAGCTGGGTAGCGCGCGGCCCGAGCAGGGCAAAATCGGCCCCCGCAGCCAGTACCCGCGAGGCAATGTGCATGACCTGTTCATGCGCCACGTCACTGTAGGCGAACACCACCTGGTCCACGGACGCGTCCCGGACCAGGCGGTCGAGCTCCGCCTCAGCGACGATTGGAATGCCGTCGGGATGGAATGGGCCGGCCAGCTCGGGCGGGTAGCGACGCCCGGCAATGCCGCTGATCTGCGCAGCGGTGAAGGCCACCACCTCGACGTCGGGATCATCGCGGTAAACGACGTTGAAGTTGTGGAAATCCCGCCCGGCCGCACCCAGGATCAGCACGCGCCGGCGCCGCGTCGCCATCCCCGGCTGCACAGTCATGGCCCGCTCACGCCAGCCGCATCACGCATCATCTCCGGCGTCCGTGCGTCGCCCCTCAGGCATGGATTGACGATTCCTTGCCGCTCCCCACTGGACACCCCCTGCCTCCGGCATGCACCGACTCGAACCCGGGGCCATCACTCAGGGATGCTCCGGCGGCAGGCCGGGCTCGCGCCAGAGCCGCTCCATCCTGGCCGTGAGGCGTTCCACTTCGGCCTCCAGACGGCTGACATTGGCCCTGAGGGCCGCGACCTCGCCAATATCCACGGCCCGGTCCGGGGCCATTGCGTCGGCTGTCGCGGCCACCGCGGCAGACTCCGGCTGGCCGGAAAGGAGATGGCACCAGCGCGTCTCGCGGCCACCGGGCGGGCGCGGCAATTCCCGCGCCAGGGCGCCGTCCGGCCGTTCCGCCAGTTCGTGCAGGAATGCTTCCACTGCCGAACTGTCGGCGAAACGATGCAGGCGCTCGCTGTTGGCCCGGAGCTCGGCCACGGTTTGCGGCCCGCGCAACATCAGGATGGCAAGCAGGGCCACCGCCTGGGGTGGCACATGAAGTACACGCTCGATGTTGTGGGCATAACGCTGCACCCGGCCACCGCTCGATTCGATCACCAGGGCAAGGCCACGCAGGCGGTCGAGGGTGGCCAGCACATCCGCCTCGCTCGCCTCGATCACCGGATCGCGGCTGGTCTTCTGGTTGCAGCCGGCGAGCAGCGCATTGAGCGACAGTGGATAGGTATCGGGCACGGTACGCTGTTTCTCGGCGAGCACGCCAAGCACACGGGTTTCGAGCAGGGAAAGCACGGGCAGGGTCATCGCACACTCCGGACAAGACTGAAACATTATCCTAAAAACCGCAGTTGAACGCGCCCGAAGGCGGGCTTGTGAGCGCCCCCGGGACTGGGCTGCGCCCAAACCGCCCCCCGAGGGGGAAGAAACACTTGGGGCGGCCCGGCGTGTTTCTTGTGCGGCCGACCGGCAAGGCGCGCGCCGTGGCGACTATACTTTCAGCCATGACGGTCATGGCGACTCGCGCCCCTTACCCCTGCGGGGGAGGAATGCTTCACGGCAGTGTTTCAGATTTTTCACGTTTCATTCACCCTCCTTTCACCCTCATGAGCGCTGCACGCACTTCCCTGCCCGTGCCGGGCGAACCGCGTCCGGAGCGCCTGCGCAATCCGTTCAGGCGTTACTTTTTCGCCACCCGGCCGGCCTTCCTCGGAGTGACCGTGATGGGGGTACTGCTTGGCCTCGCCAGCGGCGCCGAGAGTGGCCTGAACCTGCCCTTCGCCCTGTTCACCCTGCTGCTGGCCTTGCTCCTCCATGCCGGAGTGAACGTACTGAACGACTACCACGATCATCTCAACGGCAGCGACGCCGCCAACCGGCAACGCCTGTTTCCGTTCACCGGTGGTTCGCGCTTCATCCAGAACGGGGTGCTCATGCCGCGCCAGGTGCGCGCATTTGCCCATGCACTGTTTGCAGTCGTGGCGGCGGGCGGTCTCGCCCTGGCGCTGCTGCGCGGGCCGGGCCTGATCGGCATCGGCCTCATCGGGCTGGGCATCGGCTGGGCCTATTCGGCGCCGCCCTTGCGCCTCAACAGCCGTGGCCTGGGCGAGCTGTGCGTGGCGGCCGGCTTCCTGGGGCTGGTGATCGGCAGCGATTTCGTCCAGCGCGGCGCATTCGCCCTCACGCCGTGGCTCGTCGGCCTGCCGTATGCCCTGCTGGTCACCAACCTGCTCTACATCAACCAGTTCCCGGACCGCGCCGCCGACCTTGCCGCCGGCAAGCGGCACTGGGTCGCCCGCCTCGATCCGCCGCGCGCGGCCTGGGGCCATGCACTGATCCTGACCCTGGCCGCTGCTGCCCTCGTGACCCCGGCGCTCGCCGGCCTGACCCCGACGCTCACCCTGCTCGCGCTTCTCGGCCTGTTGCCGGCCCTGCCCGCCACGCGCCAGCTACTGCGTCACGCCGGCGAACCGGAACACCTGCGCCCCGCCATCCGCGGGACCCTCCTGGCGGCGCACCTCACGCCGCTGATCCTGATCCTGATCCTGACCCTGATCCTGGCGCGCTGAACCCGCCGGCCGGTTTCCGTCCCTCGACCAGATCGGCAGCGAAGCTCCACGTCCCCATCCGGCCCGCGGCCGCCGTGGCCCGTTCCAGACGGGCGGCGAACTCGGCGCGGGGAATGGGCCGCGCGCCGAGCGAGGCGAGATGGGCGGTATGCATCTGGCAGTCGATCAGCTCGAATTCCCAGCGCACGAGTTGCGCCACCAGATGCGCCAGGGCGATCTTGGATGCATCCGTGCGGCGGCTGAACATCGACTCGCCATAGAATGCCCGGCCGATGGCGACACCATACAGGCCGCCGGCCAGCTCACCGTCGATCCAGGTTTCCACCGAATGGGCGTACCCGAGCCGGTGC
This sequence comes from uncultured Burkholderiales bacterium, assembly GCA_964584195.1. Lineage (GTDB taxonomy): Bacteria > Pseudomonadota > Gammaproteobacteria > Burkholderiales > Thiobacillaceae > CAZOZD01. Next base: position 3,235 of record CAZOZD010000040.1, on the reverse strand, counting down.
AGGCGGACATAGGCGGCCTGCATCGCCGGGGTGATCCAGGTGCCGGCCTGGTCCGGCCGGGGCGCGGCACAGGCGGTGACCACGGCGCCGAACGCATGATCCACCCGCACCTCGTAGGCGGCATTGCGCAAACGCTTGGCCAGTGCCCGCGCGACCTTGAACTCTCCGGGGAACAACACCATGCGCGGCTCGGGTGACCACCACAGGATGGGTTCACCGGCTCCGAACCAGGGGAATATGCCGCGTCGGTAGGCATCGAGCAGGCGTGCCGGGGAAAGGTCGGCACCGGCGGCGATGAGGCCGTTGGGCTCGACGAGCGCCGACTCCAGGGGCGGGAAGGGGTCCTGCGGGCCCAGCCAGGGCAACATCCACAGCCCTCAATCGGCGTTCGCCAGGGCGGCGAACTCGGCCACGGACAGGGTTTCGCCGCGCCGGCCGGGGTCGATGCCCAGGCGTTCGAACACCTCCGGCGCGAGCACGCCCTTGAGTGTGTTGCGCAGGGTCTTGCGGCGCTGGCCAAATGCGCGCG
>CAZOZD010000040.1:0-2692 GCA_964584195.1 uncultured Burkholderiales bacterium | reverse complement strand
CCACGACCGTGGCGAAGCGCTCCGCGTCGCGATACGGGACCGCCGTGGCGGGCAGGGGGGCGAGCCGGACCACGGCCGAATCCACCTTGGGCGGCGGATTGAACGCCCCGGGCGGCACGTTGAACAGCTTCAGCACCGTGAAGCGCGCCTGCAGCATCACCGACAGGCGGCCATAATCGGCAGTGTCGGGCCGGGCCGCCATGCGGTCCACCACCTCCTTCTGCAACATGAAATGCATGTCGCGGATGGCGGCGGCGAATCCGGCCAGATGGAACAGGATGGGGGACGAGATGTTGTAGGGCAGGTTGCCCACCACGCGCAGGTCTTCACCCAGGCCACCGAAATCGAAACGCAACACGTCGCACTCGTGCACGGTGAGCCGCACCGGATCGAACTCCGCGCGCAGGCGGGCGGCGAGATCGCGGTCGATCTCCACCACGTCCAGATGCCGCAGGTGTTGCAACAGGGGCCGCGACAGCGCGCCCAGGCCAGGGCCGATCTCCACCATGCGATCCCCGGCCTGCGGGGCGATGGCCGCGACGATGCGGGCGAGCACACCGGGGTCGTGCAGGAAATGCTGACCGAACTGCTTCTTGTGACGATAGTCCGTGCTCATCCCGGCATAGTCCTTGATTCCTCAGCAGAACACGCCCGAAGGCACGGGTTCACCCAATGGATGGCAGTGATCGAAGGCAACAGATTCATCATCCTTACGGCTTTATGAGGGGCGTGGAGCGGTCAACCGGGGAATCAAGGATAATACGCGACCCGAGTGCGCCGATGATCGAACATGGTTGAAACCGAATCCCCCCTCCGTCTCACCCACCTCTCGCATGGCGGCGGCTGCGGCTGCAAGATCGCCCCCGCCGTGCTGGAGAACATCCTCGCCGACACCCCGTTCGCCAAGGGCCTGGCCAGCGCCCATCCAGACCTCCTGGTGGGCATCGAGTCCTCCGACGACGCGGCGGTCTGGCGCCTCAACGACGAGCAGGCCATCGTCGCCACCACCGATTTCTTCATGCCCATCGTCGACGATCCGTTCGTGTTCGGCCAGATCGCCGCCACCAACGCAATCTCGGACGTATACGCCATGGGCGGCCGGCCGCTGTTCGGCCTCGCCCTGGTCGGGATGCCCATCGACCGGCTGCCCGCCGAGACCATCCGCGCCATCCTCGCCGGCGGCGAGGCCGCGGCACGTGCGGCCGGCATGCCCATCGCCGGCGGCCATTCCATCGACAGCCAGGAACCGATCTACGGGCTGGTCGCCATCGGCGTGGTCCATCCACGTCGCATCAAGAAGAACAGCGCCGCCCGGGCCGGTGACCTGCTCATCCTCGGCAAGGGACTGGGGGTGGGCATCTACTCCGCCGCGCTGAAGAAGGACGCCCTGCCGGCGGAGGGCTATGCGGCGATGGTCGCATCCACCACCCGGCTCAACACCCCGGGGGTCGAGCTCGGCCGCATCGACGGCGTGCATGCCATGACCGACGTCACCGGTTTCGGCCTGCTCGGCCATGCCCTGGAGATCGCCCGCGGCAGCGGGCTTTCCGTAACGATCGAGTTCTCCCGCCTGCCCTTGCTCACCGGCGCGGCGGAACTGGCCCAGGCCGGCTTCGTCACCGGCGCATCGGGGCGCAACTGGCAAAGTTACGGTCACGAGTCGCATCTGTTCGAAGGCTGCGCCGACTGGCAACGCGCCCTGCTCACCGACCCGCAGACCAGCGGCGGCCTCCTGGTCGCCTGCGCGGCGGAAGACGCGGGCGCCGTGCTCGACCTGTTCCAGCGCCAGGGCTTCGCCCAGGCCGGCGTCATCGGCCGACTCGACGCCGGCGCGGCGGGCGTGACGGTGCTTGCCTGAGCCCGCGCATGCCGTTCGTCATTCTCGACAAGCTCGAACTCGCCTATGGCCACTGGCCGCTGCTCGACGGCGCCAGCCTGGTCCTGGACAAGGGCGAGCGGGTGGGCCTGATCGGCCGCAACGGCAGTGGCAAGTCCAGCCTGCTCGGCATCGTCGCCGGGGAGCGCGGGGCGGATGCCGGCGAGGTCTGGCGCAAGCCCGGCCTGCGCCTGGCGCGGGTGGCGCAGGAACCCGAGTTCGAGCCCGGCCACAGCGTGTTCGAGGCCGTGGCCGCCGGCCTGGGCGGAATTCGTACCCAACTGGCCGAATACCATGCCCTGGCCAGCCGCATCGCCGCAGGCGAAGCCGGCTCCGACGCACTCGCCCGCCTTGATGCGCTCAGTCAGCAGCTCGAAGCCGGCGATGCATGGCGCCTGGAGAGCCGGGTCGAGGAGACCCTGGGCCGCCTCGACCTGCCCGCCGAAACGCCGGTCGACCGCCTCTCCGGCGGCCAGAAGAAGCGCGTCGCGCTGGCCCGCGCCCTGGTCAGCGAGCCCGAGCTCCTGCTGCTCGACGAGCCCACCAATCACCTCGATTTCGAGGCCATCGCCTGGCTGGAGGAATGGCTGGCAGACTTTCCCGGTGCACTCCTGTTCATCACCCACGACCGCCGCTTCCTGGATCGCGTCGCCACCCGCATCGTCGAGCTGGATCGCGGCCGGCTGCGCGGCTACGAGGGCAACTATTCCGCATACCAGACGCGCAAGGCCGGTGAACTGGAGGTGGAGGCGGCGCAGGCGCGCAAGTTCGACAAGTTCTGGAAGCAGGAGGAGGTCTGGATCCGCAAGGGCATCG
>CAZOZD010000039.1:0-12552 GCA_964584195.1 uncultured Burkholderiales bacterium | reverse complement strand
TTGCCTGTTTTATAGGCAAGTAGCCGAAGGCGGGCATGCGATTTTCAACAGCCTGTTAAACGCGCAGCAACAATCGTGCCCGCATAACGCCCGAAATGGGCCGAATTGCCGCAGCCCACGGCAATTCGGAGTAAAAACCGGGCAAGGCTGCTTAAAAAAGCAGCAGATGGATGTGGGTTGGGGACCGGATTCGGTCTGGTCGCTTCAGTCAGCGGGTGGATTTGTTCAAATTTTAGGGTTTTTCGAGGTGCCCGATAATGAAAGGCGTAGTTTTTACTGAATTCATGGAAATGGTCGAAGACCGCTTTTCCGCCGACATGGTGGATGACATCCTCGACGACGCAGCCCCGCCCTCGGGCGGGGCCTACACCGCGGTCGGCACCTATCCGCACGAGGAGATCGTCGCCCTGGTGGTGGCACTGTCCCGGCGTAGCGGAATGGTGGTGCACGACCTGCTGCTGGCCTTCGGCGAGCACCTGTTCGGTCGTTTCGTGCGCGCTTATCCGGCATTCTTCGCCGGCGTCACCGATGCGTTCGCATTCCTGTCCGGCATCGAGGACATCATCCACGCCGAGGTCAAGAAGCTGTATCCCGATGCCGAACTGCCCCGCTTCGAGGTGGAACGGCACGATGCCGGGTGTCTGGTGCTGCGCTATGAGTCGCCGCGTCATTTCGAGGACCTGGCCGAGGGTCTGATGCGTGGCTGCATCACCCATTTCGGCGGCGGCATCGACTTGCGCCGCGAAACCCTGGGCGAGGGCGCCGACCGCCGGGAACGCTTCATCCTGACCCGCGCATGAGCCAGGAGAACGAACGACTCCTGCGCCGCATCGAGCGCGAGCGCGCCGCCCGCAAGGAGGCCGAGCGGCTGCTCGAGGAACGCAGCCTGGAGCTGTACCGCTCCAACTGCGCACTCACCTCGCTGGCCGACAATCTGGAAAAGGAAGTCGAAAAACGCACCCAGGAACTCCAGGCCGTTACCGCGCAGTTGCGCCATGCACTGGCCGATGCGGAGCAGGCCAATACCCAGTTGCGGCTGACCCAGAAGGCGCTGGAGCGACAACTGTTCGCGGTCGACCAGCACACCATCGCCAGCATCACCGACCGCGCCGGCACCATCCTCTACGCCAACGACAAGTTCGTCGCCATCAGCGGCCATACGCGCGAGGAGCTGATCGGCAGCAACCACCGCATCATCAATTCAGGCTACCACCCGCCCGAATTCTTCGCCGGACTGTGGCAAACGATCGCCGCGGGTCAGGTCTGGTCGGGCGAGATTCGCAACCGGCGCAAGGACGGCAGCCATTACTGGGTCCACGCCACCATCGTCCCGTTCCTCGACGAAGCCGGCCTGCCCTACCAGTATTTCTCCATCCGCACCGACATCAGCGCGCTCAAGCAGGCCGAGGAAGCACTGCGCCAGAAGATCCACGCCCTGGGCGAACGGGTGAAGGAATGGTCCTGCCTCAACGCAGTCACCCAGACACTGCTGCAGGACGAGCTCGCCGACGACGTCATCCTGGCCGCCGCCGTGCGCATCATCCCGTCCGGCTGGCAGTCGCCGCGGCACACCTGCGCCCGAATCCGTATCGGCGCGCAGTGTCACGAATCCCCCGGCTTCGTCGAAACCGGCACCCGCCTGGCCACCCGTATCGCCCTGGCCGACGAGGATGCCTGGGTGGAAGTATGCCTGCGCGATGGCGACGACCGGCCCGGCTTCCTGCCGGAAGAACAGATCCTGCTCGACAGCCTGGCCAACCAGATCGCCCAGGTGATGGCGCGGCGCCGCGCGCAGCGCGAGCTGATCGCCTCACGCGACGCGGCGGAAGCGGCCAGCCGGGCGAAGAGCAATTTTCTCGCCAACATGAGCCACGAAATCCGCACGCCGATGAACGGCATCCTGGGAATGACCGACCTGGCCCTCGACACCGACTCGGAGACGGAACGGCGCGAATATCTGGAGATCGTGAGGAAATCGGCCCGATCGCTGCTGGGAATCCTCAATGACATCCTCGACCTGTCCAAGATCGAAGCCGGCAAGCTGGAGATTGAACGGCTGGAATTCGATCCGCGCGAACTGGTCAACGACAGCCTGCGCACGCTTGAGGCCCGGGCCCGGGAAAAGGGCCTGGAGCTGAGCAGTGAATTCGCCACCGGGCTACCGGACCGGCTGGCGGGCGACCCGACCCGGCTGCGCCAGATCCTGCTCAACCTGATCGGCAACGGCATCAAGTTCACCGAACGCGGCCGGGTGGAGGTCGGCGTCGAAGTGGTGGCGGCCAGCGGACAGGCGCTGAGCGTAGCGTTCACGGTGCGCGACAGCGGCATCGGCATTGCCACCGACAAGCTCGCGACCATCTTCGAAGCCTTCAGCCAGGCGGACACCTCGACCACCCGCAAGTACGGCGGCACCGGCCTGGGCCTGACCATCACCCAGCGGCTGGTCGAACGGATGGGCGGCTATCTCGAAGTGGAAAGCCGGCCCGGCCAGGGTAGCCGCTTCCGCTTCATCCTGCCGATGGGCCGCGTTGTCGGCCCCGCGCCGGCCGCGAATGCCCCGCCCAGGCCTGCCGTCGCTGCCGGGATGCCTGGCGGAGTGGCGCATACCGTGCTGCTCGTCGAAGACAACCCGGTCAACCAGAGGCTGGCGATCCGCCTGCTCGAAAAATGGGGTCACCGGGTAACGCTGGCCGCCAACGGCGAGGAAGCCGTGGCGCGGGTGGCCACGGGAGAGCGCTACGACCTGGTACTGATGGACGTGCAGATGCCGGTGCTGGGCGGGCTGGAAGCGACGCGCCGGATTCGCACCCTGGAAACGGAACGGGGTCTGGCGCCCCTGCGGATCATCGCCATGACTGCGAACGCCATGCACGGCGACCGCGAAGCCTGCCTGGATGCAGGCATGGACGACTACATCGCCAAGCCCATCGTCCAGGCCGAACTCGCCGCCCGTCTGGGCGCGTTGCATCAAACCACACCGCCCGCAGGTGCGTCCGCTGGAACACCGGGTGACACGGCCCGGTCACCAGGGCCCGCGTAGGCCCGCAGGGCCGCCTAATGGACAATCTGGGTTCAAGGCACTGGTTACGGCGGAGTTTGTGGGGTTATGTATGCGTGCCTGCTGTTTTTCAGGCAGTTTTGTTTTACAGAGGAGCATGCGATGCCTACACGCATCAAGATCTGTGGCCTGACCCGGGTCGAGGACGCTCTGGCCGCGGCCCGGCTGGGAGCGGACGCGGTCGGTCTGGTGTTCGTGGAACAGAGTCCGCGCCGGATCGAGATTGCCACCGCCGCTGAAATCGTGCGTGCCTTGCCGCCCTTCGTGGCCAGCGTGGCGCTGTTCGTCAATCCGGTGCCGGCGGGCGTCGAGGCGGTGCTGACCCGGGTGCGCCCCAGTCTGTTGCAGTTTCATGGCGAGGAGACGGCGGCTTTCTGCGGCGCGTTCGGCGTGCCGTGGCTGAAGGCGATCCGGGTCCGGCCGGATACGGATTTGCTACAATGCGCGACCGATTTTCATGGTGCGGCGGGGTTGTTGCTCGATGCATACTCGCCTGCCGCGCATGGCGGAACCGGCCATCGTTTCGACTGGTCGCTGATCCCGGCCGATCTGCCCTTGCCGGTGGTGCTCGCCGGTGGCCTCGATCCCGGCAATGTCGCCGCCGCAGTCCGTCAGGTGCGTCCCTGGGCGGTCGACGTATCCAGTGGCGTGGAATCGGCTCGGGGCATCAAGGACGCGGCCCGCATGGCCGCCTTCATCAAGGAAGTGAAGCATGCAGATGTCAGCAATGGCCCATGACCTGCCCGACGCGCGCGGGCATTTCGGCCCCTATGGCGGCGTATTCGTTGCCGAAACCCTGATGGCCGCGCTCGACGAGCTGCGCCGCGAATACGAGGCCGCCCGCCAGGACCCGGACTTTCTCGCCGAGTTCCACCATGAGCTGCGCCACTACGTCGGCCGCCCCAGTCCGATCTACCACGCCCGGCGCTGGTCGGAAAAACTCGGCGGCGCGCAGATCTATCTCAAGCGCGAGGACCTCAACCACACCGGCGCGCACAAGATCAACAACACCATCGGCCAGGCCCTGTTGGCCCGGCGTATGGGCAAGAAACGGGTCATCGCCGAGACCGGCGCCGGCCAGCACGGTGTGGCCTCCGCCACCGTCGCCGCCCGCTACGGCATGGAATGCGTGGTGTACATGGGTGCCGACGACATCCAGCGCCAGTCGCCCAACGTCTTCCGCATGAAGCTCCTGGGGGCGACCGTGGTCGGCGTCGAATCCGGCTCGCGCACGCTGAAGGATGCCCTCAACGAGGCCATGCGCGACTGGGTCACCAACGTCGAATCCACCTTCTACATCCTCGGCACCGCCGCCGGCCCGCACCCCTATCCGATGCTGGTGCGCGATTTCCAGAGCGTGATCGGCGAGGAGTGCAAGGTGCAGATGAACGAGATGCTCGGCCGTCAGCCGGACGCGGTGATTGCCTGCGTCGGTGGCGGCTCCAACGCCATCGGCATCTTCCATCCCTACATCCCCGTCGAGGGCGTGCGCCTGATCGGGGTGGAGGCGGGCGGGCACGGCATTGCCAGCGGTCATCATGCTGCGCCGCTTTCCGCCGGCACACCCGGCGTGCTGCACGGCTTTCGCAGTTATCTCATGCAGGATGCCAACGGCCAGGTCATCGAGACCCACTCCGTCTCCGCCGGTCTCGATTACCCTGGCGTCGGCCCCGAGCACAGCTACCTGAAAGACATCGGCCGCGCCGAATATGTGGCCATCAACGATGACGAGGCGCTCGCCGCATTTCACGACCTGTGCCGCTACGAGGGCATCATCCCGGCCCTGGAGTCCAGCCACGCCCTGGCCCACGCCGTGAAGATCGCCCCGGACATGGACAAGGACCAGATCCTGCTGGTCAACCTGTCCGGCCGCGGTGACAAGGACATCAACACGGTGGCCCGCCTGGCGGGTATCGAGCTTTGACACATCTCTGGCCATGCATGTAACGATCAGCAAGGACACCCTGAGCGTGGATTTGCGTGATGGGCGCAGTCTGTCCGTGCCCCTGGCCTGGTATCCGCGGCTCGCCTACGGCGCGGCGGCGGAGCATGCCAACTGGCGGCTGATCGGCGCCGGAGAGGGGCTTCACTGGACCGATCTCGACGAGGACATCAGCATCCCGGGTCTATTTGAAGACCGTCCCTCGGGCGAGAGTCAGGATTCATTGCAGCGCTGGCTGGCGGCGAGGGCCTGACGAGATCATGCCGGTTCGTAACTATGCTCATGTCGCCAGCGATAGATCTTTTTCCTCTGGTTTATTCCCTCCCCCGCAGGGGGAGGGCAGGGTGGGGGTGGCGAGCCCCTGGCTCGCTATCTCGGGGGTTTCGTTGGTCAACACCTACGAGATCAAACGCATCGATTCGGATTTCTTCGTGGAAGACTGACTTATGAGCCGTATCGGCCAGACCTTTTCACAATTGCAAGCGGATGGCCGCAAGGCCCTGATCCCATTCATCACTGCCGGCGATCCGGCGCCGGACCGGACCGTGCCGCTGATGCATGCGCTGGTGGCCGGTGGGGCCGACATCCTCGAGTTGGGCGTGCCGTTTTCCGACCCGATGGCGGATGGTCCGGTGATCCAGCGCAGTTCCGAGCGGGCATTGAAACACGGTGTCGGTCTCAGGGATGTGCTGGCGATGACCGCCGAGTTCCGCCAGACCGACCCGGCCACGCCGGTGGTGCTGATGGGCTATGCCAACCCGATCGAGGCCATGGGTTGGGATGCGTTCTGTGCCGCTGCCCAGGCGGCCGGGGTGGATGGGGTGCTCACCGTGGACTATCCGCCCGAGGAGTCGGACGAGTTCGCGGCCCGCTGCGCTGCGGCCGGGCTCGACAACATCTACCTGCTGGCGCCGACCACGCCGCAAGCCCGCGTGGCAGCGATCACCCGTCAGGCGCGCGGTTTTGTGTACTACGTGTCGCTCAAGGGCGTGACCGGGGCGGCCAATCTCGATCTGGACGAGGTGGCGGCGCGGGTCGCCGCCATCCGGGCCAGCGCCGGATTGCCGGTGGGAGTTGGCTTCGGCATCTCCGACGCCGAGACCGCACGTCGCGTGGCCGAGGTGGCGGACGCAGTGGTGATCGGCAGCCGCATCGTGCGGGAGATCGAGGATGCTCCGGCCAAAACCATGCTTGCCAACGTGCAGGGCTTCGTGGCCGGTGTGCGCGCGGCCCTGGACCGATAAAGGATACGAACATGAGCTGGTTTCAGAAACTCATCCCGCCCAAGATCCAGCGCCGGGTGGAGGCCGCCACCAAGAAGAACGTGGTTCCGGAGGGGCTGTGGAGCAAGTGTTCCGCCTGCGAGGAGGTGCTGTATCGCTCCGAGCTGGAGGCGAATCTCAACGTGTGCCCGAAGTGCGGCCATCACAACCGCATCGGCGCGCGCAAGCGGCTGGAGTATTTCCTCGATGAGGGGGATACGCATGAGATTGGCGCCAATGTGCTGCCGGTCGACAGCCTCAAGTTCAAGGACAGCCGCAAGTACAGTGACCGCCTCGCCGAGGCGGGCGAGGCGGTGAGCGAGACCGATGCCCTGGTGGTGCTGGGCGGCCGCCTGCATGGCGAGCCCATCGTCGCCGCAGCATTCGAGTTCCGCTTCATGGGCGGTTCGATGGGCTCGGTGGTGGGCGAGCGTTTCGTGCGCGGGGTGGATGCGGCCATCGAGGCGCGCGCGCCATTCGTGTCCTTCGCGGCCAGCGGTGGGGCGCGCATGCAGGAAGGCCTGCTGTCGCTGATGCAGATGGCCAAGACATCGGCGGCGCTCGCCCGCCTGTCGGCGCACCGCCTGCCCTTCGTCTCGGTGCTCACCGATCCGACCATGGGTGGCGTGTCGGCCAGCTTTGCGATGCTGGGCGACATCATCATCGCCGAGCCCAATGCACTGATCGGCTTCGCCGGGCCGCGGGTGATCGAGCAGACGGTACGGGAAACGCTGCCGGAGGGGTTCCAGCGTTCCGAGTTCCTGCTCGAACATGGCGACATCGACCTGATCGTCGACCGGCGCGAGATGCGCGACACCCTCGCCCGCCTGGTCGGCCAGTTGCAGAAGAAGCCCGTCGCCCAGGGATGACCCCTTCTTCTGCCGCTCGTCTTGCCGAGTGGCTGGCCCGTCTGGAGACCCGGCAGGACGGTCCCGGCATCCGCCTCGGACTGGAGCGCGTGCGCGAGGTGTGGGCGGCCATGCGGCTCGATCCCGCATTCGTCATCCTCACGGTCGGCGGCACCAACGGCAAGGGTTCCACATGCGCATTGCTCGACGCCATGCTGCGTGCCGCGGGTTATCGTGTCGGCCTGTACACCTCGCCGCACCTGCTGCGCTATTCCGAGCGGGTCCGCATCGACGCCGAGGAGGCGCCGGCCGCCGATCTGGTGGACGGATTCGATGCGGTCGAGGCGGCGCGCGGCGCGGTGGCGCTGACCTATTTCGAGCACGCCACCCTGGCCGCGCTGTGGCTGTTCTGCCGGCGTGGCGTGGATGTGGCGGTGCTCGAGGTGGGGCTGGGTGGCCGACTCGACGCGGTCAATGTGCTGGACGCGGATTGCGCCGTGGTGTGTTCGGTCGATCTGGACCATCAGGAGTATCTGGGACCCGACCGCGAGTCGATCGGCTTCGAGAAGGCCGGCATCTACCGTCCCGGCCGGCCCGCGATCTGCGCCGACCCCGACCCGCCCGCCCGCCTCATTGCCCATGCCGGGGCGATTGGTGCGCGCCTGTCATGTCTGGGGCGCGAGTTCGACCTCGAAATCGGGGCGGCCGGTTGGAACTGGCGGATGGGAGAGGCCCGTCTCGACGATCTGCCGCCGCCGGCCCTGGCCGGGGGGGCGCATCAGTATCGCAATGCCGCCGCGGCCGTGGCGGCCCTGCACAGCCTGCGCGACCGTCTGACGCTGCCACGCCGGGCGATCGAACAGGGGCTGCGCAGCGCGCGTCCGCGCGGTCGTTTCGAATGCATCGGTGATTCGCCGCGCCGTATCGTCGATGTGGCCCACAATCCGCACGCCGCCCGCGCACTGGCCGACAGTCTGGCGCGGTCGCCGGCGCCGGGTCGCCTCATCGCAGTGCTGGCCATGCTCGCCGACAAGGACATCGATGGCGTGGTGGCGGCCCTGGCCGGTCAGGTGTCGGTCTGGCATGCCGCCTCCCTGCCCGGGCCGCGCGGCGCTCCGGCGGACCGGATCGCCGCAGCGATCGCGACCGCCGGGGGGCGCTGCATGACCCATGCCGATGTGGCCAGCGCATGGCGAGCCGCGAACCAGGAGGCCGGCGGCGCTGATACAATCCTCGCCTTTGGCTCGTTTTACACTGTGGCGGACGTGATGGCCTTGCGTGCGGTCGATTCCGATGGCTGAACCTTCTGTGATGACGGATGCCGAGTTGCTCGATCGCCGGCGGCGGGCGCGCCGGCGCCTGGTCGGCGCGGTGGCACTGGCCCTGGCGGCGGTGGTGGTGTTGCCCATGCTGTTCGATCCCCAGCCCAGGCCGCTGGGGGAGGATGTCGAGATCCTCATTCCCGCCACCAGTACGCCGTTCCCCGGGGAGGCCGCCCTGGGCGCGCCGGCCGTGCCGTTGCCGCCGGAGCCCGCCCCGGAAGATGCCGGCATGCCGGTGGATACGCCGCCATCCGCCACTGCCCCCGCTCCCCCGCCCGCCAGCATTGCGGCGGCGGCCCAGGCCGTGCCCTCCGCCCCCGCAGTACCGGCCCGACCGGCCCCCGCGCCGAGTCCGCCACCCGTGACCGAAGCGCCGCGTCCCGCGGCGGCGTCCAGTCCGCGCCACAGCCCGCCTCCCGTCGCGCCACCACCCCGGCCTCCCGAGCCCGCCAGGGCGACCGCTCCCGCTCCGGCAACATCGACGCCCGCCCCCGCTCCGCCTCCGCCCGTGGCACAGTCTGGTGGCCACTCCCTGCAACTGGGCGCATTCGCCAGCGAGGCCAACGCCCGCCAGCTGGCGGCCCAGGCCGAGGCCGCCGGCTATCGTGCCCATCTGCTCAGCCAGGGCGGTCAGCATCGTGTCCGGGTGGGGCCGTTCGACAGCCGCGACAAGGCGCTCGCCGCGCAGGCCAGACTGAAGGAGAAGGGACTGGCCTCGGTCCTGGTCGGTCCCTGATCCGATGCATCCCGCCATGACCGCGGTCGACCTGATCGTGCTCGGTATCCTGCTCGGTTCGGCCGCGCTCGGCTTGAGCCGTGGCTTCGTGCGCGAGGTGTTCTCGGTGTCCGCCTGGGTGCTTGCCTTTCTCGCCGCTAAGACCCTTTCGCCATGGTTCGCGGCCTGGATTCCCGGTCTCGTGGAGGAGGAGGCGATCCGCTATGCCGCAGCGATCGTGCTGGTGTTCGTCCTGGTGCTGATCGCCGCCAGCCTGACCGGTGCACTGCTGGCCGGCATGGTCCGGCTGGTCGGCCTGGGTGCCTATGATCGCCTGGCCGGTTTCGGCTTCGGCCTGCTGCGCGCGGCGGTGTTGCTGCTCGGGCTGGCCGTGCTGGCCGGTCTGACCGCGTTGCCGCGGACCGCAGCCTGGCAGGAGGCGGCCTCGCGTGCGGCCCTCGAACGCGCGGCGCTGGAACTGCGGCCCTGGCTGCCGCAGTCGCTGGCCATCCTGATCCGTTTCGAGTCGCCCCAGGGCAGGGCTGCGCCTGACCAGCCCGCTGCGATCGATGCAGTGACTCGGAGCAGACCTTCGTTTTCTTGAGATCCAGATAGGAAATGTGACATGTGCGGAGTACTCGGCGTGGTCTCGAACCAGCCCGTCAACCAGATGCTGTATGACGGCCTGCAACTGCTGCAACACCGGGGCCAGGACGCGGCCGGCATCGTCACCGTCGATGGTGGCAAGTTCCACATGCACAAGGGCACCGGTCTGGTGCGCGACGTGTTCCGTACCCGCGACATGCGCAACCTGCTCGGCAACGCCGGCATCGCCCATGTCCGTTATCCCACCGCCGGCTCCGCTTCCAGCCCGGCCGAGTCACAGCCTTTCTATGTCAATTCGCCGTTCGGCATCGTCCTGGGGCATAACGGCAACCTGACCAATACCGAGTCCTTGCAGGACGAGCTGTTCCGCCAGGACCTGCGCCACGTCAACACCGGTTCCGACTCGGAGGTGCTGCTCAACGTCCTGGCGCACGAGTTGCAGGAGGTGGTGCATGGCCATCGCCTCACCTGCGACGATGTGTTCACCGCAGTCGGCGGGGTGCATCGCCGCTGCCGGGGCGCGTATGCCGTGGTGGCACTGATCGCCGGATTCGGCCTCCTGGCCTTCCGCGACCCCTGGGGCATCCGTCCGCTCATCATCGGCAAGCTGGAAGGCGAGGCGGGTGTGGAGTGGATGGTGGCCTCGGAGAGCGTCACCCTGGAGGCCATGGGATTCGCCATCGAACGCGACGTGGCCCCGGGCGAGGCGGTGCTGATCGGCCTGGACGGCGAATTCCACAGCCGGCAATGCGCGGCGAACCCCAGCCTCAACCCCTGCATCTTCGAATACGTCTATTTCGCCCGGCCCGACTCGATCATCGACGGCACCTCGGTGTACGCCAGCCGCCTGCGCATGGGCGAGTATCTCGCCGAGAATATCCGCCGCGACTTCAGCCACCTGGACATCGACGTGGTGGTGCCGATTCCGGATACCAGCCGCCCATCGGCCCTGCAGATGGCCAACCGGCTCAACCTGTCCTATCGCGAGGGCTTCATCAAGAACCGCTATATCGGCCGCACATTCATCATGCCCGGCCAGGCGGTGCGCAGGAAATCGGTGCGGCAGAAGCTCAACGCCATGTCGGTGGAGTTCAAGGACAAGAACGTGATGCTGGTGGACGACTCCATCGTGCGCGGCACCACCAGCCGGGAGATCATCCAGATGGCCCGAGAGGCGGGGGCTCGCAAGGTCTATTTCGCCTCCGCCAGTCCGCCGGTGCGCTATCCGAACGTGTACGGCATCGACATGCCCACCCGTGACGAACTGCTCGCCAACGGCCGCAGCGACGAGGAGATTGCCCGCGAGATTGGCGCCGATGCGCTGGTGTACCAGGATCTCGACGACCTCATCCGGGCGGTGCGCGAGGTCAATCCGGCCCTGACCAGTTTCGATGCGTCCTGCTTCGATGGCCATTACATCACCGGCGACGTCAGTCAGGATTACCTGGCCCGCCTGGAAGGGGAGCGCAACGGATTGCTGCCGGTGAGTCCTTCGCTGCCCACCCGGCAGATGGACCTCAACCTGGGGAGCGAGCGATGAGCACCGGGCACGACAACGGCGCCGAACACTGGCGCCCGGCTACCCTGGGCGTGCGCGCCGGCAGTGTGCGCACGCCCTTCCAGGAACATTCCGAGGCGATGTTCCTCACCTCCAGCTTCGTGTTCGGCAGCGCCGCCGAGGCCGCTGCCCGCTTCTCGGGTGCCGAGCCCGGCAACATCTACGCCCGCTTCACCAACCCCGGCGTGACCATGTTCGAGGAGCGCCTGGCGGCACTCGAAGGCGCCGAGCGCTGTGTCGCATTTGCCTCCGGCATGGCGGCGATCCTGGCCACGGTGATGGGGCTGATGAAGGCCGGCGAGCACATCGTCGCATCGCGCTCGATCTTCGGCTCGACGGTGCAGCTGTTCAACAACATCGTCGGCAAGTTCGGGGTCGAGACCACCTTCGTATCCCCCACCGATCCGGAGGAATGGCGCCGCGCGTTGCGCCCGAATACCCGACTGTTCTTCGTCGAATCGCCGTCCAACCCGCTCACCGAGGTGAGCGACATCCGCGCCCTGGCCGAAATCGCCCGTGCCGCCGGGGTCTGGCTGGCGGTGGACAACTGTTTCTGCACGCCCATCCTGCAACGCCCGCTCGAACTGGGCGCCGACATCGTCATCCACTCTGCCACCAAGTACATCGATGGCCAGGGGCGGGTGCTGGGCGGCGCGGTGCTGGGCAGCCGCGCCCTGATGGAAGGGGTGTACGGCTTCCTGCGCACCGCCGGCCCCACCCTGTCGGCATTCAACGCCTGGGTCCTGCTCAAGGGCATGGAAACGCTCGCATTGCGCATGCGGGCGCACACGCAAAACGCCCTGGAGCTGGCGCGCTGGCTGGAAGGGCAGGCGGGTGTCGCACGGGTGCTGTATCCGGGCCTGCCTTCCCACCCCCAGCATGCGCTGGCCATGGCGCAGCAGGAAAGCGGCGGCGGTATCGTCGCATTCGAGCTCGCGGGCGGCAAGGACGCCGCCTGGCGCCTGATCGACGCCACCCGGCTGATGTCGATTACCGCCAATCTGGGCGACACCCGCACCACCATCACCCATCCCGCCACCACCACCCACAGCCGCATGACGCCCGAGCAGCGCGCCGCCGCTGGGATCAGCGACGGCCTGATCCGCATCGCGGTGGGGCTGGAGGATGTCGAGGATCTGAAGCAGGATCTGGCGCGAGGGCTCGACGTGCTTTGAGAGGTGGTGTTGTGCCTTGCTTCGCTCGGCACAAGCTACAGATCTTGCAGCCGTTGAATCAATGGC
>CAZOZD010000038.1:0-12652 GCA_964584195.1 uncultured Burkholderiales bacterium | reverse complement strand
TGGAAAACGGCCTGCGCGAGATCGCCAGTGGCGAGGGGGACCTCCGCCGCCGCCTCGAAGTGCGCCGCCGCGACGAGATCGGGGCCGCCGTCCAGGCATTCAACGACATGATGGCGATGCTGGCGGACCTGGTCGGACAGGTCAACCGGCACGTCGGCGAGCTCACCCGGGCCGTGGCCCAGGTCGGCGCGACCGCCCGCAGCCTCTCGGATTCCGCCGGCGACCAGGCCGGCTCGGTGGACCGCACTTCGCAGGCCATCGAACGGATGAACCGCTCCATCCAGGGCAATGCCGGCGATGCCCGCCAGACCGAGGCCATCGCCGACGGCGCCGCCAGCGAAGCCAGCCAGGGCGGCGAATCGGTGCGCGCCACGGTCACGGCCATGCAACAGATCGCCGGCCGGATCGGCATCATCGACGACATCGCCTACCAGACCAACCTGCTGGCGCTGAATGCCGCCATCGAGGCCGCACGCGCCGGTGAGCACGGCAAGGGCTTCGCGGTCGTCGCCGCCGAGGTGAGGCGGCTGGCCGAGCGCTCCCAGGTCGCCGCGCGCGAGATCGGCCGGCTGGCGGCTGACTCGGTGGGCACTGCCGAGCAGGCCGGGCAGCGACTGGGAGTGATCGTGCCGGCCATCAGCGAGACCGCGGCCCTGGTCCGCCAGATCGCCCAGGCCAGCGACGAACAGGCCGGCGCCATCGACCGTGTCAACGCCACCATGGGCGAGCTCGGCCAGCTCACCCGGCTCAATGCATCGGCCAGCCAGGAACTGGCCGCCACCGCCGAGGCCATGGACCGGCAGGCGGAGGAACTGCAACGCCTGATGCGTGTGTTCAAGCTCTGAGGCCGGTCCGGCTCAGTCCCGCGTGACCAGGTCACGGTAGGCATGCCAGCTGGCGTGGCCGAGCAGCGGGAACAGCACGGCCAGGCCGACGAAGGCGGTGGCCATGCCGAACCCGCTCAGGCCGGCGATGACGGTCGCCCAGAGCAGCATCGCGCCGGGGTTTTCGCGGGCCACCCGCAGACTGGTCAGCATGGCGCTGATCACGTCGACCTCGCGGTCGATCAGCATCGGCACCGACACCACGGCGAGGGCGAAGGTGAGCCCCGCCAGTGCCAGCCCGAAGCCGAGATAGGCGACCATGAAACCGGGGTCTCCGGCCGACCACAATGCCAGCAGGCTGAACTCGCCCGTCATGTTTACCCCGGCCGAGAAGAACAGGCCGACGATGAGCGCAGACAGGCGTTCCCAGCCACTCAGAATGAATGCCAGCAACAGTGCGAACAGGCCCACCGAGGCGGCATTGCGACGCAGCCCCTGGAAAGGCTCCGCAGTCTCGCCGCGCGCAGTCCGCTCGTCGCGCCGGGAAAGATCGTAGAAACCCACCGCCAGGAAGGGGGCCACCAGCAGGAAGCCGGTGGTCAACGCCATGCCGAGATGGCCGTAGGCCCAGGCGTGATTCACCAGCAGGTGTCCGGCAAGGGCGAACACCGCCCCCAGGGCCAGGGACACCGGCCAATGCCGGACCAGATCCGTCCACCCCAGGCGCAGCCAATGCATGGGCCGGGTCAGAGGCACCTTTTGCGGGCGGGGTGAATAGGCCGCCTTTTCACTGGAATAGATGATGGAAGCGCTCATGATCCCTCTCCTCCTGTTGCGATCCACACTCCTGGCGGCCTCCGGACATGGCGACCACCGCCTGCTACCACTATAGGCTCTTTCCAGAGTAATTTGGTCGGGTTTTGCGTGCATCGGTGCCTCGGTCTTGCATTGCCGTTAAAGTGTACTAATTTAGTAGGGTATCAACCCGTCAGGAGGAGGCCATCATGTATGCCGTTGCGCAAAATGTAGTCGTTCCGGGTCTGGAGCCCGCCCGTGAGGACGGTTTTCCATTCGCTCCCGCCGGCTGGTCGCGCGCCGAGGCCGAGGCCATGGCCAGAAGAGAAGGACTGGAGCTGACCGAGATGCACTGTGAGGTGCTGTGCGCCTTGCAGGAATACCATGCCCGCCACGAGGATCTGGGCTACATTCAGCCGCGCGAGTGGCATGACGCCCTGGAAGAGCGTTTTCATCCCGAGGGCGGGATGAAGTTCCTGTATCAGCTGTTTCCGCGCGGGCCTCTCGCCCAGGGCTGTCGCCTCGCCGGCCTGGAGCCGCCGCCGGGTGCGCGCGACCACGGCTTCGGCAGCGTCATGTGATTGCAGCGCGGGCCCGGGCCGCCACCACGCAGCGGCATCAAAGCCGCTTGCCGTACATGTCGAACTGCATGTCGAACACGTCCATGGCAGTGGGGTACTGGCGGGCGTGTTCCTGCTTGAGATTGGTCAGCTCGACCACGATCTCGAACGGAAAACCCTGCCGGTCGCCACGCTCGTCGTTGAGCAGCTCGTCGAAATAGCGCCGGCATTCATCGGGATGGCGCCAGTGCAGGGCCAGCTGGTTGATGATGCGGGGTAAGCGCTCGATGCTGGCGTTGGGATAGATTTCCGGCGCCAGCGTGCGCATCAGCTCCATGGCTTCCAGGGTCAGGCCGCCACTGGGCGGTGGGTGCTCGGTTCGATCGGTCATGCGTGCGTCCTCCGGATGGATCCGGGCTCATCTTAGCCGCTCCGGCACGGCCGGAAAAGCGTATCCTCCTGCCCATGCAACTCCAGCTGCTCGACGCCATCGCCCGCGCTCAGCGCACCTTCATCGCCGACAGCGACAGCCGTTCCGCGTTCGATGGCCTGCTCAAAGATCTTCTGGCGCTCACCGCCAGCGAATACGGCTTCATCGGTGAAGTGCTGCGCGATCCGGCCGGCCGGCCGTACCTCAAGACCCACGCCCTCACCAACATCGCCTGGAACGATGCCACGTGCGCCTTTTACGCCGAACATGCGCCGCGCGGCCTCGAATTCCGCAACCTTGACACCCTGTTCGGCCGGGTATTGACCAGCGGCGAGGCGATGATCAGCAACGCCCCCGGACTCGATCCCCGCCGTGGAGGCCTGCCCGAGGGGCATCCTGCCCTCGAAGCATTTCTCGGCATCCCCATCCATGTCCGCGACGAGATGGTCGCCATGGCCGGCATCGCCAACCGGCCGGGGGGGTATGCGCCGGCCCTGATCGATGCGCTGAGTCCCTTGCTGGCCACCATCGGCCAGCTGGTCGAGGCGCGTCGGATCAACCAGGCCCGCGCCGGCATGGCCGAGCAGTTGCGCGAGAGCGAGGCGCGCTTTCGCGAGCTGGCGGAAACGGTCGATGTGGTGTTCTGGATACGCACTGCCGACCGGATGCTGTACATCAATCCGGCCTACGCGCGGGTATGGGGGCGAAGCACGCGGTCGCTCCTGGAAGATCCGGACTCGTTCATCGCCGCAGTGCATCCCGACGACCGCGCCCGGGTGGCCGAAGCTTTCGCCCGCGAATTCAGCCAGACCGGGCTGTTCGACGAGGAATACCGCATCCTGCGCCCCGACGGCGAGGTTCGCTGGATCCACGCCATCAGCCGGCCGGTGCGGGATGAGCACGGCCGCATGCTTCGTTCCGCCGGCACCGCCACCGACATCACCGAGCGCAAGCGTGCCGAGGCGGCACTGGCCGAGAATGCACTGCACACCCAGACCATCCTCGACAACGTGCTCGATGCCATCATTACCATCGACGCCCAGGGTCGCATCCACTCATTCAACCAGGCGGCCGAGCGGATATTTGGCCACACCGCGGCGGAGGTGCTCGGCAAGAACGTATCCATGCTGATGCCGTCGCCCCATCACGAGCAGCACGATGCCTACCTGTCCCGCTATCTCGCCACCGGCGTGGCGCGGGTGATCGGTTTCGGGCGCGAGCTGACCGGGCTGCGCAAGAATGGCGAACAGTTTCCGCTCGAGCTGGCCGTGTCCGAGATCAATTATCAGGGCCGGCCCCTGTTCATCGGCATGCTGCGCGACATCACCGAGCGCAAGCGGGTGGAGCGGATGAAGAACGAGTTCGTATCCACGGTCAGTCACGAACTGCGCACCCCGCTCACCTCCATCGCCGGCGCGCTGGGCCTGCTCGCCGGCGGTGCGCTGGGCGAACTGCCGGCGCAGGCCGGCGAGATGATCGGCGTCGCGCTCAGGAACAGCCAGCGGCTCACCCACCTCATCAACGACCTGCTCGACATGGAGAAGATCGCCGCCGGAAAGCTGCATTTCGACATGCAGCCGCATGACCTGGCCAGCCTGGTGGTCCAGGCCGTGGAGGCCAATCGTTGCTATGCCGAGCCGCATGGCGTGTATTTCGTCCTCGACACCCGCGGCGACGAGATCGAAGTACGGGTTGATGGCCAGCGCCTGATGCAGGTGCTGTCCAACCTGTTGTCCAATGCCGTCAAGTTTTCCCCTACCGGCGGCGAGGTGACCGTGCGGCTGGACACGCCTGCCGCGGGCTGGGTCCGGGTATCGGTGCGCGACCGTGGGCCGGGTATCCCCGATGCCTTCCGTGACCGCCTGTTCGAGAAGTTTTCCCAGGCCGATTCTTCCGACAGCCGCCAGAAAGGCGGCACCGGTCTTGGCCTGGCCATCACCAAGGAGCTGGTCGAGCGCATGGGGGGGCGCATCGGCTACCATTCCAGCCCGGCCGGCACCACGTTTCATTTCGACCTGCCGCGCAGCCCGAGGTCCCCGGACGCACTTAACGCCGACGCCGCGGCGCGGGATAATGCCCATCCCGGCCCGCCGCCACCCTCCGAGGAGTCCGCATGACCTCCCTGCAACGCATTCTGTACGTCGAGGACGAACCCGACATCCAGGCGGTCGCCCGGCTGGCCCTGGAGATGGTGGGCGGATTCACCGTCAAGGTATGCAGCTCCGGCGAGGCGGCGCTCGTCGAGGCCGTGGCATTCGCCCCCGACCTTATCCTGCTCGACGTGATGATGCCGGGCATGGACGGCCCCACCACACTCGCCGCCTTGCGCCGCCAGCCCGCCCTGGCGGCCACCCCGGTCGCATTCATGACCGCCAAGGTGCAGCCGCACGAGATCGCGCAGTTCAAGGCGCTGGGCGCGCTCGACGTGATCGCCAAGCCGTTCGACCCCATGACCCTGGCGGCCCAGGTGCGCGCACTGTGGGAGAAGCGCGATGGATGACCTGGAGGCTGAATTCGCCGCCGAACTGGCCAAGCTGCGCGGCGCCTACCTCGATCATCTGCCCGATGAGCTGGCCGGCATCGCCGCCGGTGCGTCCAGCCTGAGCGGACGTGAAAGCGAGCGTCCATTGCTCGACGAGCTTCATCACCGCCTGCACAAGCTGGCCGGCTCGGGCGGCACCTTCGGCCTGGATGACCTCAGTCGCGAGGCGCGCGTTCTGGAGAAACAGGCGCGTGCCTGGCTGGCCGGACCGATCGAGGGCATCGATCCCGGCGCGCTGGTGGCCTTCGTCCGCGGTGCGCAGGCCCTGGCCGCTACCCTTCGGCAGGGCGAGAACCGGCCTGCGCCGCCGCCCAAGTCCGAACCGCGCGCTCCGCTCGGCCGCCGCATCGACATCTGGCTGGTCGAGGACGATGCCCTGCTCGGTCGTGAGCTCGTGCACCTGCTCGACCAGTTTGGCTACCAGACCCGGCTGTTCACCCGTCTCGATGCCGCCGAGCAGGCCGCCGCAAATGAGCGGCCCGACATCCTGATCATGGACGTGCTGTTTCCCGAGGAGGGCCTCAACGCCACCGAGGCGTTGGCCAGCCGCCCCGCCTTCCGTGCCCTCGGCTGCCCCATCCTGTTCATCTCCGCCCAGGGCGACTTCCACTCCCGGGTCCGCGCCGCCCGTCTCGGCGCCGAGGGCTTCCTCACCAAGCCGCTCGACGTACCGCGCCTGGTCGACCGTCTGGAGCGGATGTTCGAGGAGCGCCAGGCCACCCCATACCGGGTGCTGATCGTCGATGACGATATCACCCTGGCCGAACATTTCCGGCTCGTCCTGCGCAACGCCGGCATGGAGGTGAAGGTGCTGAGCGAACCGGAGCGCATCATCGACACCGTGGCCGCGTTCCGCCCCGAGCTGATCCTGCTCGACCTGGTCATGCCGGGCTATACCGGCCCCGAGCTGGCCACGGTGATCCGCCAGTACGACGACTGGGTCGGCCTGCCGATCGTGTACCTGTCCGCCGAGACCGATCTCGATGCCCAGATCCAGGCGCTTGGCCATGGCGCCGACGATTTTCTCGGCAAACCCATTTCCGACGCCCATCTGGTGGCCGCGGTGCGGGTCCGGGTGGCGCGCGCGCGTCAGCTCGACAACCTGATGGCGCGCGACAGCCTCACCGGCTTGCTCAAGCATGCCCGCATCAAGGAAGAGGTGGACATCGAGCTGGCGCGCGCACGGCGCGGCGGCAAGCCGATGAGCGTGGCGATGATCGACATCGACCACTTCAAGTCGGTCAACGACACCTACGGCCATGCTGTCGGCGATCGTGTCATCAAGGCCATCGCCCATCTCATGCGCCAGCGCCTGCGCCTGTCGGACGCGATCGGCCGTTATGGTGGCGAGGAGTTCGTCGCCGTGCTGCCGGACTGCGATTGCGATACCGCCCGGGCGGTGATCGAGGACATCCGGGTGCGTTTTGCCGGCCTGCGTTTCCAGCACGAGGGTCACGAATTCGCCTGCACCCTGTCGGCCGGTGTGGCCTGTTCGGTGCGTTATCCGGAGGCCAAGGGCAGTGATCTGCTGATCGCCGCCGACGAGGCCTTGTACGCGGCCAAGCGCGGTGGTCGCGACCAGGTCTGGCTGGCCGACGGGCATCAGCCCACCTTGCGCGCCCACTGAGCCGACGATGAGCGTCGACCTCGTCGCATTCCAGTATCTGTTGCAGGGGATGCGGGAACGCTTCCTCGACGAGCTGGGCGAGCGTTGCGACGAATTCGACAACCTCATTCTGTCCCTGGAGCGCAATCCGGCCAATCGTGAGGCCTTCGATGAGCTCTATCGCGGTGTGCACAGCCTGAAGGGATCGGGCGGCACCCACGGCCTGCCCATCCTCACCAGCATCTGCCACCAGCTGGAAAACCTGCTCACCGAGGCCAATGGCGGGGATGGATTCAGCGAGGCGGTGGCCAGCCAGGCCCTGGCCTATGTCGATCTGCTGCGCCGGGCAGAGGGCCCCGGCCGCGAGGAAAATCCCGATTATTCGGTGGTCGAGGCCGGCCTTGAGCGGCTGCGCCTGGCCACCCTGGAAAGCCGTCACGCCGTGCTGATCGCGGAGACCTCGGCGATGATGACGCGCATCTGCCAGAAAGCGCTCGACAACCTGCCGGTGCGCGTCAATCTGGTCGACAATGGCCTGGCGGCACTGGAACGCCTGCTGCACGAGCCGTTCGACCTGCTCATCGTCGGGCGTGAACTGAAGGAACTCAACGGCCCCGCCGTGCTCGCCGCACTGCGCGCCTCGCAGGCACGCAACCGCAACATCACCGCCATCCTGCTCACCAGCAACCGGGAAGACATTCCCGCTTTCTCTCGCGTCGACCACATTCTGGCGCGCGACCAGAAACTTGCCGCCAACCTGCGCGCGGCTGCCGAGAAGGCCCTGCATCGATCCACGCCAGGATGAACCTTGAACCCGGATTTTCCATTCGGCGGCCTGACGGCCTACACGAGCGCTGGCGGCCGCTTTCGGGCGGCTTCGAGTCCGTGCTCATCGCCCTGACACGGCCATGGGCGTGTCGCCCGTCCACAAATCCGCTCCGAAATCGCCTCGCCATCCTCTCGTGTCCGAATGGAAAACCCGGGTTGAAACCGCAGTTGAACTGCAAAGAATGCGGCGTATCGCCAGTATCCACGCGGGTTCCCTCACCCCTTCCCCGAAGGGGAATTTCACCCTTCCCCTTCGGGGAAGGGCCGGGGGGTGAAGGGGTAACGCTTCCGTGGCCTATTACAACCGTGGTTATCAGGATGAACGGCCGCACGGCACGGACATGAGCACGCCTCGCAGCCCTTACCGCCGACTGATCCTGGGCGTGTGGGCCACCGTCCTGGTCGCCATTGCCCTGCTCGCCGGCCTGCTGGCCTGGCATGTGCGTAGCGAGGAGGCGCGCGACAGGCAGCATCTTGCCGACAGCACCCACGCCATCGCCGCAGTCAACGCCAGTCTGCTCGACGAGATGCTGAACGGTCAGGACCGTTTCCTGCGCGTACTCCGTGCGCATCTTCTGGCCGGCACCGACGGCCCGGGCATCGAACGCCTGCTGCGTGAGGAACATCGTGTCCAGACGGCGGTGATGGACTTCCTGGTGCTCGATGCCGAGGGCCACATCCGCCACTGGACCGGTGCCGGCGATCCCCCCGATGTGCGCCAGCGTCCTTACTACACGGCGCACCTCGATGCGTCGGTCGACCGGCCGCATCTCACCCCGGCACTGGCCTCATTGATCCATCCCGGGCGCCACTTTTTCGCCCTCAGCCGCCCCGTGCTGAGCGAGGCAGGCGCTCTTCACGGAGTCGTGGTGGCGCTCATCGCCATCGACCGACTGGCCGAACGCTTCGCCCGGGTGCACCGCCACCCGGACTCCACCGTAGTGATGGGCGAGGCGTCCGGTACCACCCTGTTCCGCTTGCCGGCGGTTCCGGGCGCGATTGGCACCCGCCTGCCCGGATTCGTCGAGCATTTCCGCAAACCCTCACCGGGCTTCATCCTCGCCGAGTCACCCTTCGATGGCCGTCTCCGCCTGGTCGCCACCCAGCACCTGGAACACTTTCCACTCATGGCTGCGGCTTCCTTCGATCTCGGCGAGCTGCTGGACGCGCACCAGCGTCGCATCGTCACGGCCGTCACCCTGCTCTGCCTCATGGCCGCCGGCCTCATCGCCCTGGCCACCCTGATCCACCGCCGCCTGGCACGTCAGGCGGCGGCGGAGTCCGCCCTGGCGGCGAGCGAGACCCGCCTGCGCACGATCATCGAGAGCGAGCCGGAGTGCATCAAGCTGGTCGATGCCGAGGGCCGCCTGCGGCAGATGAACCCGGCCGGGCTGGCGATGATCGAGGCGGGATCGTTTGCCGAGGTGGCCGGCAGACCGGTCCTCGAGCTCATCGCAGAGGAATACCGCGCAGCCTATGCCGCGCTGCATCGCCGCGTCATCGCTGGCGAATCCGCCCAGCTCGAATACCCGGTCGTCGGCCTGAAGGGGGGGCGCCGCTGGCTGGAGACGCATGCCGTGCCGATGCGCCAGGGCGACACGGTGCTCCATCTCGCCATCACCCGCGACATCAGCGCCCGCAAGACGGCCGAGGAGGCCCAGAAACTGGCCGCGAGCGTGTTCGAGAGCAGCTACGACGGCATCCTGATCACCGATGCCGACAACCGTATCGTCGATGTCAATCCGGCCTTTACCCGCATCACCGGCTACAGCCGCGCCGAGGTGATCGGACAGTCTCCCGGCCTGCTCAAGTCCGGGCGACAGGGACCGGATTTCTACGCCCGCATGTGGCGCGACCTGCTCGGTGGCGACCACTGGCGCGGCGAGGTCTGGAACCGGCGCAAGAGCGGCGAGGTGTACGCAGAACTGCTGTCCATCTCGGTGTTGCGCGATGAAGCCGGCGAGCCGCGACATTTCATCGGTGTGTTCACGGACATCAGCCGGCTCAAGGAACACGAGGCCGAGCTCGACCGCATTGCCCATTACGATACCCTGACCGGGGTGCCCAATCGCCGCCTGCTCGCCGACCGCCTCGACCAGGCGCTCGCCCGGGCGCAACGCAGTGGCCGTGCGCTGGCGGTGTGCTATCTCGACCTGGACGGATTCAAGCCGGTGAACGACCGCCACGGCCATGCTGCCGGCGACGCCCTGCTGATCGAGATCACCCAGCGCCTGCGTGCCACCCTGCGTGCCGAAGACACCCTCGCGCGTCTGGGCGGCGACGAATTCGTGCTCCTGCTCTCCGACCTGTCCAGCCCCGAGGAGTGCCACACCGCGCTCGACCGTGTGCTGGCGGCGGTAAGCGCACCCGTGAAGGTGGGCGAAGCCAGCGCACAGGTGTCGGCCAGCATCGGCGTCACGCTCTATCCGCGCGATGACAGCGACGCCGACACCCTCCTCAGGCATGCCGACCAGGCCATGTATCTCGCCAAGTCGGGAGGCAAGAACCGTTACCACTTTTTCGATCTGGACGAGGACCGCCAGATCCAGGCCCGCCGCCAGGACCTTGCCCGCCTGGCGGAGGCACTCGAAAAGGGTGAGTTCGAGCTCTTCTATCAACCCAAGATCGATCTGCTCGATGGCCGGGTGTTTGGTGTCGAGGCCCTGTTACGCTGGCGCCATCCCGATCAGGGGCTCCTCTCCCCGGCCGCCTTCCTGCCGGTCCTTGCCGGAAGCGATCTCGAGATCGCCCTGGGCGACTGGGTGCTGGAACAGGTGCTGTGCCAGATCGTCCACTGGCGCGGCCTTGGGGTGGATTTGATCGTCAGCGCCAACATCGGTGCCGAGCACCTGTTGCGCGGCGATTTCGTCGAACGGCTGCGCGAGGCCCTGGCGCGCCATCCCGAGGTGCCGCCGGCGCAGCTGGAACTCGAGATCCTGGAAAGCGCGGCTCTGGCCGATATGGACCAGGCGGCCCATGTGCTCAACACATGCATCGGCCTGGGGGTACGCTTCGCGCTCGACGATTTCGGCACCGGCTATTCCTCGCTCGCCTATTTCCGCAGCCTGCCGGTGGAAATGCTCAAGATCGACCAGAGCTTCGTGCGTGACATGCTCGACGATCCCAACGATCTCGGCATCGTCGAGAGCGTGGTCAAGCTCGCGCAGGCATTCAACCGGCCGGTGATCGCGGAAGGCGTGGAAAGCCTCGAGCATGGCGCGCTCCTGCTCAACCTTGGCTGCAGGCTCGGTCAGGGCTATGGCATCGCCCGTCCCATGCCCGCCGCGGAGTTGCCCGACTGGCTGCAGCGCTGGGGTGATCGCGCGCTCTGGCTGGAACTTGACAGCCGTTTCGAGTCGCGCGAGGACATCGCCCTGATGGTGGCGGGACAGAGCCACCGCCGCTGGATCGAGCAGGTGGAACGCCAGATCGAGGCCGGCTTCGACCCGTCCCGCGCCACCCCGGACCTTCAGCATTGCCGCTTCGGCCGCTGGTACCACGGCAGCGGGACGGTCCGCTACGGCAGCCTGCCCGAGTTCCGGGCCATCGATCCACTGCATGTGCGCATCCATGCCCAGGCCGAAGAAATGCTGGCACAGGCCGCGGCCGGCGACCCGGAGTCTGCGCGTGCCGGCCTGCCCGGTCTCCATGCCCTGCGCGACCAGTTGCTGGCGCATCTGGATGCGCTCATCGCCCGGGTACGGGCAAGCTGAAGGATGCCTTCAGCGTCCGGAACGGTTGGCCACGTCGCGCAGGAATGGGATGTACTGCGACCAGTCCGCGGCAGAGCCGCGCTGCGTGAACACCACGATGCCATGCCGGTCGAGCACCACGGTACTGGGAAACACCGGCGCCACGGCGCGATCCGGTAGGGTGCGGCCATCGGCCAGACGCAAGTGTTCGTCGCGCGGTCCGCGCATGCCCGAGTCGTAGAGGGGCAGGTCCAGGCCCCGGGCCTTGAGCCAGTCGCGCGCGGTCCGGGCCGGCTCGCGCACCTGGGTGTGGACGAATACGATGTCGCGATCACGCTGCAATGCATCCTTCAGTGCCACGAACTGGGGCAGCTCATGCCGGCAGGTGGGGCACCAGGTGCCCCAGAAATGCAGCACCACCACCTTGCCGCGCAGACTGGACAGTGCAAAGGGTCGGCCACGCAGGTCGGTGAAGGCGAGATCGGGGAAACGCTCGCCGCGCCGTGTGCCCTCGCTTGCGCGCGCCGCGCGGGCGGCATCGGCATAGGGCCCCCAGGCGCCGGCCCAGGCCCGGGCGTCGAACACCACCCGGTCATCGACGGCATACACCTGGCAGCCCGCCTCGGCGTGACGCCGGCAATCGTTGAGGGCGTGGCGCTCTGCGGCCTCCGCCGAAGGCAGTTCGCCGCGCCAGGCCCAGGCCCCGCCTGGGGCGATGACGAACGCGCGGTGCCGGCTGGCGGCGAGGAAATCGCGGTAGCCGGCCTGGCCGCGGGCGTCCAGATGCGGTACCGCGCCCACGTCGTCGAGACGCGGCGCGTTTGCCGCGGACGACGAGGCAAGCGCGAACAGCAGCCCGGCCAGACCGGCACGAATCCGGGTCGTGGCCGGGTTCGACGTCGCCATCAGGGGTGTCTTTCCACCTGCGTCACGTCGCGCACGGCGCCAAACGCGGCCGAGGTGGTCATCGCCGCATAGGCGCGCAGCGCCGGCGAGACCATGCGCTCGCGCCCGACCGGCTTGAAGGCGTCCTTGCCGCGCGCCTCCATGGCGGCGCGGCGGCGGGCGATCTCATCCTCGGCGACGGCGAGATGGATGCGCCGCTCCGGGATGTCGATCTCGATCGTGTCGCCCTCCTCGACCAGGCCGATGATGCCACCCTCGGCTGCCTCGGGGGACACATGGCCGATGGAAAGCCCGGAGGTCCCGCCGGAGAAGCGGCCGTCGGTGATCAGTGCACAGGCCTTGCCCAGGCCCTTCGATTTCAGATACGAGGTCGGATAGAGCATCTCCTGCATGCCGGGGCCGCCGCGCGGGCCCTCGTAGCGGATCAGCACCACGTCGCCGGCCTGGATGCGGTCGGCCAGGATGGCTT
>CAZOZD010000037.1:9974-12672 GCA_964584195.1 uncultured Burkholderiales bacterium | reverse complement strand
TCGATGCGCGTGGTGCCATCTCGGTCACCGAGCGCGCCGCCTACATCGGCCGCATCCGCAACCTGGCCCGCAGTGTGGCGCGCAGTTACCTCGATTCGCGCGCCCGGCTCGGTTTTCCCATGGCCCCGCGTGACTGGGCCGACGAGGTGCGGGCGAGGATGGAAGAAAAATGATGGATGCACGCAACCTGCTGCTTGAACTGTTCGTCGAGGAACTGCCGCCCAAGGCGCTCAATACCCTGGGTAATGCATTTGCCGCGGCATTGTTCGAATCGCTCCAGTCCCAGGGGCTCACGGGGGAGCTCAGTGTGCTGACCGCCTATGCCTCGCCACGCCGTCTGGCGGCGCATGTCAGCGCAGTCGCCGCGCGGGCGGCCGACCGGCCAGTGTCCTCCAAGCTGATGCCGGTCTCGGTGGCCTTGGCCGGCGACGGCTCGCCCACCCCCGCCCTGCTGAAGAAACTCGCCGCGCTCGGCCTCGATGCCGGTGTGCTGCCCAACCTCAGGCGGGCCATGGACGGCAAGGCGGAAGCCCTGTTTTACGACAGCGTGGCTCCCGGCGTCACCCTGGCCGAGGGCCTGCAAAAGGCGCTCGACGGAGCCATCGCCCGGCTGCCCATCCCCAAGGTGATGAGCTACCAGCTTGCGGATGGCTGGAGCACGGTGCATTTCGTGCGCCCCGCGCATGGCCTCCTGGCCTTGCACGGCGCCGAGGTGGTGCCGGTTTCCGCCCTCGGTCTCGCGGCCGGTCGAATCACCCGGGGCCATCGCTTCGAGGCGGCGATGGACGTGCTCCATATCCGTGACGCGGACAGCTACGAAGCGCAGATGGAAACCGAAGGCGCGGTCATCCCCAGCTTTACGAAACGGCGCGCCGAGATCGCGCGCCAGTTGCGGGAGGCCGCCGCGAGTTGTAGCGGCGGCGAGGCGGGCAGTCTCACGCCCATCGAGGACGAGGCCCTGCTCGACGAGGTGACCGCGCTGGTCGAGCGGCCCAACGTGCTGGCCTGCCAGTTCGAGCCGGAGTTCCTCGCCGTCCCTCAGGAATGTCTGATCCTGACCATGAAGGCGAACCAGAAATACTTCCCCCTGCTCGACGCGGCGGGCCGGCTCACCCACCGTTTCCTGGTGGTGTCCAACATCCGCCCGGTCGATCCTGCCCAGGTGATCGGCGGCAACGAGCGGGTGGTGCGGCCGCGCCTTGCGGACGCGCGTTTCTTTTTCGATCAGGACCGCAAGGTGCCGCTCGCCGAGCGGGTTAAGCGCCTGGACGCGGTGGTGTACCACAACCAGCTCGGCAGCCAGGGCCAGCGCATCCGCCGCATGGTGAAGCTCGCCGGCGCGATCGCCGCCGAGCTGGGCACCGATGTCGCCCTGGCGGAGCGTGCCGCATCGCTCGCCAAGGCCGATCTGGCCACCGACATGGTGGGCGAGTTCCCCGAACTGCAAGGTATCATGGGGCGGTATTACGCCCTGGCCGCCGGCGAGGATGCGGCGGTTGCGGAGGCCATCGCCGCGCATTACCGGCCCCGTTTCGCCGGCGATGCACTGCCCGAGGGCAATGTCGCCCTGGCCGTGGCCCTGGCCGACAAGCTCGATGCACTGGTCGGCATCTTCGGCATCGGCCTGGTGCCCAGCGGCGACAAGGACCCCTATGCCCTGCGCCGGGCGGCGCTGGGTGTGTTGCGCATCCTCATGGAGAAATCCCTGCCGCTCGACCTGATGCGCCTGCTTGAACTGGCGCGGGCCGGTTTTGAACCCGAACAGCTGGCCGATTCGGTCAGCCTCGACGTGTTCCAGTTCATGCTCGACCGCTTGCGCTTCGTACTGCGCGAGCAGGGCCATTCCGCCGGCGAGGTGGAGGCCGTGTTGGCCGGCGCGCCGCGCCGGATCGACCAGGTGGGGCCGCGCATCGAGGCGGTGCGCGCATTCCGTGGCCTGCCCGAGGCGGAGGCGCTGGCCGCCGCCAACAAGCGCATCCGCAACATCCTGCGCAAGAGCGCCGGGGAGGCCATGGCCGGGCGGGTCGATACCGCTCTGGTGCAGGCCGGCGCTGAGGCGGATCTGTACGCGGCCCTGCGCGGCGTGGAGCCCAGGCTGGAGAGTGCGCTGGCCAACCTGGACTACGGCGGCGCGCTGGCCGTGCTGGCCGGGCTGCGCGGCGCGGTCGACCGTTTCTTTGACGAGGTCATGGTGATGGTCGACGAACCGCTCCTGCGTTCCAATCGTCTGGCCCTGCTCGGCCAGCTCGCCGCCGCAATGAACTCGGTCGCCGACATCGGCGAGCTGGCCTGAAGCCATGCCGGACGGACGCAGGAGCGCGATGAAGCTGGTCATCCTGGATCGGGACGGGGTCATCAACCACGACTCCGACCAGTTCATCAAGACGCCGGAGGAGTGGCGGCCGATCGCCGGCAGCCTGGAGGCCATCGCCAGCCTCAACCAGGCCGGCTACAAGGTGGTGCTGGCGACCAACCAGTCCGGGGTCGGACGCGGCCTGTTCGACATGGCCATGCTCAATCGCATCCATGCCCGCATGCACAAGCTGCTCGGTCAGGTGGGCGGGCGTGTCGACGCCATATTCTTCTGCCCGCATCCGGCCGATTCGGCCTGTGACTGCCGCAAGCCCCGCCCCGGGCTGGTGCTCCGGGCCGCCGCGGCCCGCGAACAACAGGCGGGAAGGAAGGCCAAGGACTGGCT
>CAZOZD010000037.1:7699-9964 GCA_964584195.1 uncultured Burkholderiales bacterium | reverse complement strand
GAGCGAATCCGGATCCCTTCAGAATGGTTTCCGCCGCCGATTCCATGTCGATCTCAATGGCGTTCCGGCCATCGGCGACGCGCTGCGCGACCTGGAGGCTGCTGCCGCAGTCGGTGCCCAGCCCATTCTGGTGCGCACCGGCAAGGGCGAGGCGACCCTGGCGCAGGGCGTTCTGCCGGAAGGCACCCGGGTATACGACGATCTCGCCGCAGCAGCGCGTGACCTGATCGATTCCCCGGGCGAGGCGGAGGCGCGGGGGCGACCGGCGTGATCGTCCTGCGCTCCGCGCTGTTCCTGTTGCTCCAGTCGATCAGCAGCCTGCTGTTCTTTCCGTTCATCCTCGCCGCGTTCTGGCTCAAGCCGGTGCCGCGCAACCGCTTCATTGCACTGTGGGCGCGTTTCATCACCTGGCTGGCGCGCGGGCTGCTTGGCATCCGCTACCGGGTCGAGGGGCTGGAACACCTGCCGCCGGGGCCGGTTATCCTGTTGTCCAAGCATCAGTCGGCCTGGGAAACCATCGCCTTTCAGGTCATCTTTCCGCCCCTCTGTTTTGTGCTCAAGCGCGAGCTGTTGCGGATCCCGTTCTTTGGCTGGGGGCTGGCCCTGTCCAGTCCCATCGCCATCGATCGTGGTGGCGGCCGCGAGGCATTGCGTCAGGTCGAGCAGCAGGGGCGGCAACGACTCGCCGACGGGCTCTGGGTAGTGATCTTTCCGGAAGGCAGCCGGATGGCGCCGGGCGAGAAGGGCGAATACCGGATCGGCGGCGCCTGGCTGGCGGCCAAGACCGGCGCGGCGGTGCTG
This sequence comes from uncultured Burkholderiales bacterium, assembly GCA_964584195.1. Lineage (GTDB taxonomy): Bacteria > Pseudomonadota > Gammaproteobacteria > Burkholderiales > Thiobacillaceae > CAZOZD01. The sequence goes on along the minus strand of CAZOZD010000037.1, from coordinate 9,163 downwards.
CCGGTGGCCCACAATGCCGGCCGCTGCTGGGGCAAGAACGCGTTCATCAAGCACCCCGGCGAGATCTCCGTGCGCATCGGCCCGGCCATCGCCACGACGGGCCGCAAGCCGGCGCAGATCAACGCCGAGGCCGAGGCCTGGATCGAACAGACGATGCGGGATCTCTGAAACCATGCCGGGACTGGCCGCTCGGCGGCAGCGAGAGATGCGGGAGCTGGCTTGCCAGGGGCTCGACGGTGGCGTTCTGGCCTACCAGCTGCGTCGCAGCGCCGCCCGACGCAGCCTGGCCCTGCGCGTCGATGCGGCGGGGCAGGTGGTGGTCAACGCGCCGAGCTGCATCGCCGTTGATGTGATCGAGGCATTCATCCTGCGTCATGCCGACTGGCTGCGGCCGCGGCTCGATGCGCGCTCGCGCCGGCTGGACTGGCGATCCGGCATGTCCCTGCCGTATCTTGGACAATCCTTGACCCTCGACTGGCGCGATCAGTCGCCGGCCCGGCCCTGCCGGGTCGAGTCCGGTCGCATGCTGGCCTGGGCGCCGCGCGCCGAGATCGCGGCGCGGGTGGAGGCGGCCTATCGTGGCCTCGCCCGGCCGCTGTTCGCTGCGCGTGTGGCCGAATATGCCGCGCGCATGGGGGTGCCGGTGCCGCCCTTGCGGCTGTCCGGGGCGCGCAGCCGCTGGGGCAGCCTGTCCGCGACTGGCGTTGTGCGCCTGAACTGGCGCCTGATCAAGGCCCCGCTCGATCTGATCGACTATGTGGTCTGCCACGAACTGGCCCATTTGCGTCAGCGCAACCATTCGCCGGCGTTCTGGCGCGAGGTGGCGGCGCTGTACCCCGGCTACGCCGAAGCCCGGCTCCGGTTACGCCAGACCGGCGCAGCCTGGTTCGAGTTCTGATCCGGCCGGGTGGGGCATTCAGCGCACCTCACGCTGCTTGTGGATTTCCCTCAGCAGCAGGATCTCGCGGATGATCGACAGTGGAAAGCCCTGGCGCTGGCCGCCACGGTTGTCGCGCAATAGGTGATCCAGGTAGGCACCGGCTTCCGGTTGCGTCCATGCCCGGCTCAGATGGGCCAGGATGTGCGGCATGTCGAGCAGGCTGCGGGTATTCACCTCGTCAAGATCGTTCCAGTCGGGCGGGGCGGCGTTGAAGTGCTTGCGCAGGGCTTCGCCCGTGGCGTCGAAGCTGGCGCGATCCTCGTCCTGACGGTACAGCTTCATCAGCAGGAGCCAGCTTTCCAGTGAACGGCGGGGGTGTTTTTCGAGATGGGTGTGCAGGGTCTGGGCGGCTTCCCGGACACGGCCATAGGCCAGCATGACCTCGGTCAGATCCATGGCCTGCTGGTAGTCGTCGTCGCCGCTGTCCTGCCCGGCACCATCCTGTCCTGCCTCGATGTCGTTTGCACGTGGAGCACCGGCGTCCGGTGCGGCCACCCGGGCCGGGCCACCGGTCGGGAGAGGGG
>CAZOZD010000037.1:0-7599 GCA_964584195.1 uncultured Burkholderiales bacterium | reverse complement strand
GGAGCACCGGCGTCCGGTGCGGCCACCCGGGCCGGGCCACCGGTCGGGAGAGGGGCGGCTCCGGCGTCAAGCGCCAGTTCAGTCTTCCAGCCCGGTTCGGCCATCAGTTGCCGGCGGGCCTCGGCGCGCCGGTGCTGCCGCCCGCGCAGCAGGAAGAACAGGATGGTGAATATCGACAACAGGCCGCCGGCCAGCAGCCAGAGCGGCGGCCATGGGATGGATTCCGGGGTGGCTCCGGTATCCGGCGCGTGTGGTGCGGGCGGTGTGGTCACCGCCATCTCCGGCGGCGTCGGAGCGGCCCCGGCGAGCGGTTCCGCCGCCGGCACGACCACTGCTGGCGGCGCCGGAGTGATCGGCACGACGGCCGGTTCAGGCGGAGTGGGCTGGGCAGGCACGACCGGGGTGCTGGGCTGCGCCTGGGCATGAACGCTCGGCGACTGCGGCGCCCGGGTTTGGACCGGGGCGCGCGCCGGGCGGCTGGCTGCGGACCGGGGAGGGCGCGGCGCCGGCGCGGCGGGGGACTGCGCAGCAATGGGTGGTGGGGCGGCGGCAACGGGCGCGGCCGGCGCCGGGCTCAGGCTGCGCGGGCTGAGCAGCACAACATAGTCGCGCTCCAGCTCGATGCCGCAGCCGCGCATCCGCAAGCCGATCTCCAGGGTGGGGTCCTTGACCGGGCGGGCGCTTTCCAGGCGGAGTTCCAGCCGCTCGCCGCGCGACCGCAATTCCAGCCGGGGCGAGGACTCGATCAGCTCCCGGCTGGTGGCCGAAGTGAGCTGGAAGCAATGCACCCCGGCCACATCCTCCGTGCCGAGCAGGGTCACCGTCGCCCGTAGCGGTTCACCCAGCGCGCTATGCGCCGAAAGCTGGCCAAAACCCGCGCCCCAGGCCGCCGGGGCGGCAAGCAGGGCCAGGCCGCAGGCCAAAGGGCGGAAAAATGAAGCACACTCCCGGATCGCTGTTATTCGTGGCATGGCAGGCATTCATGCGTTGAGTTGCAGCATTCTACTGCCTGCCGACCGGGGTTCGCACGGAGAATCCTGTCCATGATCGTGTCTAGTCATCCGGCTGTCTCGGATTCAGGCTGCCATTCCGGGGCAGGCGGGATCGTCAGGCGCTCATTCCAGATTTTGCACCTGTTCCCGCATCTGCTCGATGAGCACCTTGAGTTCGATCGATGCTTGCGACAATTCGACCACCGCCGCCTTGGAGCCGAGGGTGTTGGCCTCGCGGTGCAGTTCCTGCATCAGGAAATCCAGGCGTTTGCCGCTGGCACCGCCGGCGGCGAGCACACGGTCGACCTCGTCGAGGTGAGTGAGCAGGCGGTCGAGTTCCTCGTCGACGTCGATCTTCTGCGCGAACAGGGCGACTTCCTGGTGCAGGCGGTCGTGGTCGGGGCTGGACAGGAGTTCTTCCATGCGCCGCTGGAGCTTGTCGCGGTAGGCGGCGACGATGGCCGGGACGCGTGGGCGCAGCTTGCCGACCCGTTCGCGCGCGGCGTGGGTACGTTCGCGCAGGGTGGCGCGCAGCTTGTCGCCTTCGCGGCCGCGGCTGGCGTTGAATTCGTCCAGTGCCCGGTCGAGCAGGCGGAGGGTGGCCTGGGCCAGTGCTTCGGGATCGGGGGCTTCGGCGCCGAGCATTCCGGGCCAGCGCAGGATCTCTCCCAGGCTGAGCGGGCGTGCATCGGGCAGGGCTGCCCGGGCGGACCCGGCGAGCCGGGCGAGCCGGGCGAGCAGGGCGGTGTCGAGCTGTTCGGGTAGCGTGGCGGTGCTGTCTGCGACGAGCTGGAGGCGGCATTCCAGCTTGCCGCGCTTGACCTTTTCGGTGATGCGCTCGCGCAGGGCCGGTTCGAGGGTGCGGAATTCCTCGCCCAGCTTGAATACGAGGTCGAGGAAGCGTGAATTGACCGCGCGCAGCTCGAGGTGGATGCGGCCCGCCGGGGTTTCCAGAACCTCGCTGGAAAAGCCGGTCATGCTGTGCAAGGGGTTCATGTTTTCGCTATGCTTGTCGGGTTTATCAAAGGCCGCATCATACCCCGCCCGCATTACATGGCCGAACAAACCATCGAACCGTTGCCGCACGGCTTCAAGCTCAACGAATACCTGATCGATCGCAAGATCGGCGGTGGCGGGTTCGGGATCGTCTATCTAGGCTATGACCCTACCGGGCAGCCGGTGGCGATCAAGGAATATCTGCCCGACGGCCTGGTCCGGCGCACCGGGGATGGCAAGGTTGAGCCGCTGGGCGAGGAGCAGGTGAAGCCTTTCCGTCATGGAATGAAATATTTCTTCGATGAGGGCCGCACCCTGGCCAACATCCAGCATCCAAACGTGGTGCGGGTGACCAATTTTTTTCGTGCCAACGAGACGGTGTACATGGTCATGCGCTACGAGCGCGGCAAGACCCTGCAACGCCATATCCAGGAACTGCGTGGCGAGCCGATGCGGGAGAGTTTCATGCGCGGGGTGTTCGTGGAGTTGTTGAACGGACTGCGCGAGGTGCACACCCAGAAGATGCTGCATCTGGACATCAAACCTTCCAACATTTACGTCCGCCAGGACGGCAGCCCCGTGCTGCTCGATTTCGGCGCGGCGCGCCAGGCCCGTTTTGGCGATTCCGGCCAGGTCACGCCCATGTACACGCCTGGTTTCGCCGCGCCCGAGCAGTATGGTCAGCGTGACCGGCTGGGGCCCTGGACCGACATCTACGCCATCGGTGCCAGCCTGTACGCCTGCATGGCGCGCACCGCCCCGCCGGCGGCGCCGGAGCGGGAGAAGAAGGATGGCCTGGCCGGCCTGCTCAAGCCGCATGGCCGGCTATACTCGGCCGATCTGCTCAAGCTGATCGAGGCCATGCTGCGACTCAATTACATGGAGCGGCCACAAAGCGTGTCCGCCATTCAGAAACAGCTCGTCGAGCTGCGCCCGGCCCGGTACTGGAACCGGCCGTCCTTGCTCGACCGCGTCAAGCGGGTCCTGACCCGGCCGCTGTGAGCCCGCGCACATGAAATACAGCGTTCACGAGGCCAGCCGCATCGGTGGGCGCAACAGCAACCAGGATCGCAGCGGTTTCGCCTATACCACCGATACCGCGGTGCTGGTCCTGGCCGACGGCATGGGCGGGCATTTCGCCGGCGAGGTGGCGGCGGAGATCCTGGTGGCCTCGGTCAAGGATGTATTCCGCCAGCGGGTCGCGCGCGGCCACTGGGACGCCACCGAGTTCCTGCTCGATGCCCTGTTCAGGGCGCATGAAGCGGTCAATGCCCACGCCATGCGCCACGCACTGCCGGAAATTCCGCGCACCACCGCGGTGGTCTGCGTGGTCAAGCGCGGGCGCGCACTATGGGCCCATGTCGGCGACTCCAGGCTGTATCACTTCAACCGCGAGAAGTGCCTGTTCCATACCCGCGACCATTCCGTGGTCCAGCAGCTGCTCGACGAGGGGCACATCGACGAGGAGGCAGCCGCCAGTCATCCTGAACGCAACAAGCTGTACAACAGCATCGGTGGTCATGTACTGCCGAACATCGAGCTGTCCCAGCCGGTGACGCTTGCCGAGGGCGATGTGCTTCTGCTGTGCAGCGATGGCGTATGGGGGGAGCTTTCCGAGCACGAGATGTTCGTCGCCCTGCGCGCCTATCCGCTCGCCCGGGCCGCCGCACACATGCTCGACTTCGCTTGCCTGCGTGGCGGCCCCGCAGCCGACAATGCCAGCCTGATCGCATTGCGTTTCGGCGAGGAGCGCTTCGAGCCCGGCCGCCTGGAGATGGATGTTTCGGGTCCGCTCGAAGGCCCAGCCACCCTGCTCGGCCACCCGTTTCCGGACGAGGATACGACCGATTTCGACACTCTGCTGGCCGAGATCCAGTCCACCCTGGAAAAACACCGGCGCGGATCGAGCTGAGTTCCGTTCCGCCTTCCAACTCCATTTCCGACCCGATGAACGAAACCATGGATACCCTTCCTTCCCGGCTTTCCGGGCGCGCGCCAGAGGCGATGCGTCCACTGCGTCTTACCCGTCACTACAGCAAGCACGCCGAAGGCTCGGTGCTGATCGAGTGCGGCGACACCCGCGTGCTGTGCACCGCCAGCGTGCTGGAGCGGGTGCCGCCGCATGTCAAGGGCAGCGGCGCCGGCTGGCTGACCGCCGAATACGGCATGCTGCCGCGTTCCACCCACAGCCGCACCGATCGTGAGGCAGCGCGTGGCAAGCAGACCGGACGCACCCAGGAAATCCAGCGCCTGATCGGCCGTTCGCTGCGCTGCGCGGTCGATCTCGCCCGCCTCGGCGAGCGTACCCTGCACGTCGATTGCGATGTCATCCAGGCCGACGGCGGCACCCGCACGGCCAGCATCAGCGGCGCATGGGTGGCCGTGCATGACGCGGTCGAATGGCTGGTGCGGGAGGGAAGGATTCCCACCACGGTGATTCGTGACCAGGTGGCGGCGGTGTCGGTCGGGATCTGGCGTGGCTTGCCGGTGCTCGACCTCGACTACGCCGAGGACTCCGATTGCGACACCGACATGAATGTAGTGATGACCGGCTCCGGCGGCATCATCGAGGTACAGGGCACGGCCGAGGGCGAACCCTTCAGCCGGGCGCAGCTCACTACCCTGCTCGACCTCGCCGGGCAGGGCATCGAACAACTGACCGCGGCGCAGCGCGCCGCCATCGCGGGAGAAAAGACATGAAAAAGGTCGTCATCGCTTCCAACAACGCCGGCAAGCTGCGCGAGATCGGCCGCATCCTCGAACCGCTCGGCATCGAGGCCGTGCCGCAGGGCACCTATGGCGTGCCCGAGTGTCCGGAGCCCCACGTCACCTTCGTCGAGAACTGCATCGCCAAGGCGCGCCATGCTTCGGCCCACACGGGTCTGCCGGCGCTTGCCGACGACTCGGGCATCTGTGTCGATGCGCTCAACGGCGCGCCTGGCGTGCATTCCGCCCGCTATGCCGGCGACCCCAAGAGCGACGAGCGCAACAACCTGAAGCTGATCGGGGCGCTTGCCGGCAATCCCAACCGCAAGGCACATTACTACTGCGTGATGGTCTATGTGCGCTACCCCGACGACCCCCAGCCGATCATCGCCGAGGGCGCCTGGCATGGCGAGATCATCGACACCCCGCGTGGCGAGGGCGGTTTCGGCTACGATCCCTATTTCCTTCTGCCCCAGTTCGGCAAGACCGGCGCCGAGCTCGATCCCGACCAGAAGAACGCCATCAGCCACCGTGGCCAGGCCTTGCGTACCCTGGTGGAAAAGCTGACCGCGCTTGGCTGAGTCGCTCATCCGGTTCCACCCGTCCGGCGGCCCCGCCGCGCCACCGCCGCTGGCGGTGTATGTGCATGTGCCGTGGTGTCTGGCCAAATGCCCCTATTGCGACTTCAACTCGCACCCCTTGCGCGGCGAACTGCCGGAGACCGAATACCTCGACGCCATCCGGCGCGACCTGGAGGCCGGCCTGCCAGAGATCTGGGGCCGGCCGGTGGAAACCGTGTTCATCGGCGGCGGCACCCCCAGCCTGCTCAGTGTCGCCGGGGTGGAACGCCTGCTTCAAGACCTGCGCACACTCCTGCCCCTGCGACCCTGGGCCGAGATCAGCCTCGAAGCCAACCCCGGCACCTTCGAGGCCGAGCGGTTCCGGGGCTACCGCGCCGTGGGCGTGAACCGACTGTCGATCGGCGTGCAGAGCTTTGACGACCGCAAGCTCGCCGCCCTGGGTCGTGTCCATGACGGCGCGGCGGCACGCCGTGCCGTGGAAACCGCCTTGGCCCTGTTCGACACGGTCAATCTGGACCTCATGTATGCCTTGCCGGGGCAGACCGCAGCCGAACTCGACGCCGACCTGGATGTCGCGCTCGGTCTCGGCCCCGCGCACCTGTCCGCCTACCACCTCACCCTCGAACCGAATACCGCATTCGCCGCCAGTCCGCCCCTCCTGCCCGACGAAGACGGTGCTGCCGACATGCAGCTCAGGGTCGAACAATGCTTGGCCGAAGCCGGCTACCAGAATTACGAAACCTCCGCCTTCGCCCGTCCCGGCGCCCGTTGCCGCCACAATCTCAACTACTGGGAATTCGGCGATTACCTCGGTCTCGGCGCCGGAGCCCATTCCAAGCTCAGCCATCCCGATGGCATCGAACGCCAGGCCCGCCTGCGTCACCCGCGCGACTACATGCGCCATGCCGGCCGGCCCGAAGTCCTCCAGGAGCAGCGCCGGCTCGACCGGGCCGATCGGGTGTTCGAGTTCATGATGAACGCGCTGCGCCTCACCGAAGGCGTACCCGCCAGCCTGTTCCAGCAACGCACCGGACTGCCTCTAGGCGCGGCTCGGAACGGACTCCTCGCCGCCGAAGGCCAGGGACTCCTCACCGTTGCAGCCGACCGGATTGTCCCGACCCCGCGTGGCCGTCGCTACCTGAACGACCTGCTGGCACTGTTCCTGCCATGAGAGGCTGTGATAAATCTGCTGCGCCTCCCGGTCGTTGCGCCGGGCGGTGGCGCCCCGCAGCGTAGCCCGAGGATCCCCGAAGGCGATCGGCCCCCTCGCCGTGTTTTCTCACAGCCTCTGAGCGCCCTCAGGACTGGGCTGCGCCCAACCCGCCCCCCGAGGGGGAAAGAAACACTTGGGGCGGCCCGGCGTGTTTCTCATGAGGTAATGGGTCGCGGTGCCGGATGAAGGCAGGTCAAAGGGTGCCGACCTGATTTCGGCTCGGTCTACTCGCCCCGATGGGAGCCAAGTAGAATGCACCGATGTTCTACCTGAACCTCTTTGCTGCGCTCAACGGTCGTGTCGACTATGTATTGATCGGCGGTCTGGCGGTTTCGATCCACGGCATCGAGCGGGCGACGATGGACATCGATGTGACGGTGGCCATGGAGCCCGACAACTTGTCGGCGCTCGTGGCCATGGCGCGCGAGTTGGGTATGTCGCCTGTGCTGCCGGTTCCACTCGAGTCGTTGACCGATCTCGATCAATTGGCGCGTTGGCATCGCGAGCGCAATCTCCAGGCGTTTGCGCTCCGCGCCCCCGGGTTGGCTGGCGTCACGCTGGATGTCCTGCTCTATCCACCTGTTGAATACGGGCAACTTCGCAAACGCGCCGTCACTTTTCAGGCTGGAGAGGTGCCGATTGTCGTTGCCTGCGTCGACGACCTCATTGCGCTGAAGCAGGCTCTCGGTAGACCGATCGATCTTGCCGACATCGAGCACCTCAAGCGTCTGAGGGAGTCATGAACATGCCCTTTGACCGCGGCGACCGAACCTATTACGTCAGCGACGATCGCCTGCGCGCGTTTCGCGCGCTATCCACCGAGGAGAAACTGCGCTGGGTGGAGGAGTTGGCGAACTTTCTCCGACTGGTCCACTCGGGTGGTCACAAGCCCGAGGCGCCCGACAAGGATCAAAACCCGCCTACGTCGGCATGAGTCGCACGACTCGTCAAGCCGACGCGGACAGTAGGCCGCACATCTTGCTAAACCGTTGCCACATGGCGAACGGCGACCTTCGCCTTGCCTCGTTGTTCGGCCTGCCATTGTAACGCTCTCGACACCCCCACCCAGCCCGCGCCGGCCCTGCAACGCGCCTTCCAGCGTCACGCCGAG
>CAZOZD010000036.1:0-12731 GCA_964584195.1 uncultured Burkholderiales bacterium | reverse complement strand
GTGCGACTGAACAACCAGTCCTTCGCGGTGCCGCTGTCCCTGGTGCGCGAGATCATCCCCATCCACCTCAAGGAAATCCAGCGGGTGTCCGGGCGCGCCACCATGGTGGTGCGCGAGGAAGTCCTGCCGGTTCGCTCGCTCGCCACACTGATCGGCTGGGAGAGCCGCCAGGCACCGGCCTACGGCGTGCTCATGCATGCCGCCGACAGCACCTTCGTGCTCGCCGTCGACGGCTTCGTCGGCCGTGACGACGTGGTGATCAAGCCCCTGTCCGACATCAAGCCGAAGGGCATCGCGGGCGCCACCCTGTCCGGCGACGGCTCCATCGTCCTGGTCCTGGACATGGAGGAACTGCTCAACAGCGTACCCACCGACACCCCCAGCAGCCTGTTCGCCCACGCCGCATGAGTACCGAAGCCTTCCTGGCCCGCCAGCCCATCGTCGACCCGCAGCACAAACTGCTCGGTTACGAGCTCCTGTTCCGCCAGTCGCAACAGGCCAACGCCGCCGATCTGGCCGACATCAGCTCCGCCACCTTGCACGTCATCGTCAACACCCTGTGCGACATGGGCACCAAATGGCTGCTGCAGGGCAAACTGGCGTTCATCAACATGGAGCAGGAACTGCTGATGGGCGATTTCGTCAGCCTGCTGCCCAACGACAAGGTGGTGATCGAGATCATGGAAGGGGTGGACCCCACCCCTGAGCTGCTCGCCCGTCTCGACGAGCTGAAGAAGGCCGGCTACCGCTTCGCCCTCGACAAGTTCCAGATCCGCCCCGGCATCGAAAAACTGCTGCCCTACGCCACCTACATCAAGATCGACCAGCTCACCCAGAGCCCCGAGCAGACCGCGGCCTTGGTGAAGAAGCTGGAACGCCTGCCGATCAAGATGATCGCCGAACGGGTGGAGTCGCTGGAAAACTTCGAACATTGCAAGAAGCTCGGCTTCCATTATTTCCAGGGCTACTACTTCGCCCACCCGGAACATCTGGTCGCCAAGGTGATGAATCCCGCCCATGTCACCGTGCTCCAGCTCATGGACAAGGTGCGCCAGGAGGCCGACATCCAGGAAATCGAGAAACTGTTCAAGCAGGATGTGGCGCTCACATTCAAGCTGCTGCGTTACATCAACTCGGCCGGCTTCGGTCTGTCCTGCGAGGTGCAGTCGATCCGCCACGCGGTCTCCATCCTCGGCATGAAGCCCCTCTACCGCTGGCTCACCCTGCTGCTCGCCACCGCCGGCTCGGGCGCGGTGTCGCCGGCCCAGGCGCGCACCGCGATCACCCGCGGCCGCCTGTGCGAACTGCTGGGCTCACACTTCATGACCCGCCAGGACCAGGACAACCTGTTCATCACCGGCGTGTTCTCACTGCTCGACGCCATGCTCGACACGCCGATGGAAGAAATCCTCGACCGTCTCATCATCCCCGAGCAGATCGCCGACGCCCTGCTCAACCGGAGCGGCGCCTACGGCCCCATCCTGGCCCTGGCCGAGGCCTGCGAGACCCACAACATCGAACGCATCGACTCGCTCACCGAGTCGCTCATGCTCACCCCGGACCAGATCAACCACGACCATCTGCAAGCCCTGGCCTGGGTCGAGCAGCTCGGCATCGAGGGTTGACCCCCCGCGCGCTCAGTGCGCGTGCATCGGCATCCCGCCCGGGCGGCGAGCCTCCAGCTCGATCTCCAGATGCTGTTCAACACCCTTTTCGTCGCGCAGGATCAGGCGCAAGGGTGTGCGCGTCGACTCGCGGATGGGAGCCACCAGATCGATCAACATGACATGCAGCCCCCCCGGCTTGAGCTGGACCGTGCGCCCGGCAGGCAACTCGATCTCGCGCACCTGACGCATCACCATGACGCCATTGTCCATGCGCATGGTATGCAGCTCGACCACGCGCGAGGCAGCGGTTTCCGCCGCGACCAGCCGCAGGTTGCGACTGGCGGTGAGGTCCATGAATGCGCCGGCGACCTTCTGGCCCGGGGCGGTGGCACGCACCCAGGCATTTTCGACCTTCACGTCGCTGGCCGAGGCCAGACTGGTGAACAGCAGGGCGGCGAGAGTGAGTCCGCTGGAACGAATCCATGGCATGAACTGGATCGACATCACTGTTTTCTCCGAAATACGGTCAGGACCGGCCAGCCTACCCGAAGCGGAGCCGTCACGGCATGCGACAGATTGTCGCATGCCGGTCGCGGTGCGCCCGCGGGTAGAATGCGGCGTGGCTTCCGTTCGTTCCACCCCCCCCGACCCCGTTCCGGCGTCCACCCAGCGCCGCCTCATCCTGCTTCGCCACTGGCTGGTGGCCCTGGAGGCGGCGGGGATCATCGGCCTGCAATTCGGCCTGGGCGCAAGCCTGCCGCTGTTGCCCATGGCGGCCCTGCTCGGCCTGCATCTGGGCCTCAACCTGCTCGCAATCTGGCGGACACGCCGGCCCGAAACCGTCGCCGGCAGGGAAGTTTTCATGCAGCTGTTCTGCGATGCCGCAGCCATCGCCGCGCTGGTCTATTTCAGTGGCGGCTACGCCAACCCATTCATCTCCCTGCTGTTGCTGCCACTGATCCTCAGCGCGGTCACTCTCGACCCACGCCAGGCCTGGGCCATGACCGCCTGGGTGGCTCTGCTCTACTCCATGCTGGCCTGGCAATACCAGCCGCTGCACCTCGAAGTTCCCCAGGAAGTGGCTGTCAACCTGCATCTGGCCGGCATGTGGCTGAATTTCCTGTTCACCGCAGGGCTGGTCGCAGCCTTCGTGGCCCGCCTCGCCGGTGCACTGCGCGAACGCGACGCGGCCCTGGCCCGGGCGCGCGAAAAGGCCCTGCGCGACGAACAATTGTTCGCTCTCGGCATGCAGGCCGCCGCCGCCGCGCATGACCTGGCCACCCCGCTCGCCAGTCTCGAACTCAGCCTCGCCGAGCTCGACCAGGCCTATGCCGGGGACGACGAACTGCATCCCCAGATCCGCCTCATGCGGGCCCAAAGCCAGCGCATGCAGGCCGTGCTCGACCGCCTCGCACTCGCCGCCGGAGCTGCCCGCGCCGGCCGACCGGAGACCCGGCCGCTCGACATCTGGCTCCACGAGGTGTTCGAGCATTGGCGCCTGATGCGACCGGGTGTTCCGGCACGCCTCCGCCTGCCGCAACGGTCGGACATGCCCCGGCTGAGGGACGACCCCAGCCTGGTATCCATACTCGCCACCCTGCTCAACAACGCCGCCGACGCCAGCCCGGACGAAGTCGAGCTGGAAGCCGACTGGGACCCGCCTGGAACCACCCCGGCCAGCCTGCGCCTGCGCGTACTCGACCGCGGTCCCGGTCTGGACGCTGAAAAAACCGGAGGTTGGGGGGTCGGCCTGCGCCTTGCCGAGGCGGCCCTGGAGCGGCTGGAGGGCGAGCTGCACATGCGGATGCGCGAGGGCGGGGGACTGGTGGTGGAGGCGCGGCTTCCCCAGGCCGCCACCGAGCACCGCGCGACGGCCGGCACGTCCGAAGGAAAGCGGTCCCTGGAGCCTGCATGAGCACGGCCTGGCGCATGCTGCTGGTCGACGACGACCCCACCTACCGCGACCTGCTCCAGCGCGCCCTGGAGCGACGCGGCCATGCCGCGCGAACCGCCGCCACGGCTGCGGAAGCCCTTGCCCTGGCGGCGGCGGAACCGTTCGATGCCGCCATACTCGACCTCAAGCTCGAACACACGTCCGGGCTCGGCCTGATCGGTCCGCTCAAGGTGTGCCAGCCCGGGCTGCGCATCCTGCTGTTGACCGGCTACGCCAGCATCGCCACAGCGGTCGAGGCCATCAAGCTCGGCGCCACCCATTACCTCCCCAAGCCGGCCGGGGTCGACGCCATCCTGGCCGCGCTTGGTCGTGCCGAAGGCAATGTCGAGGTCGCGCCGCCGGACATGCCAATGTCGGTGAATCGACTGGAATGGGAGCACATCCAGCAGGTGCTGGCCGAACATGAGGGCAACATCTCCGCGACCGCCCGCGCCCTGAAGATGCACCGCCGCACCCTGCAACGCAAACTGGCCAAGCGACCCAGCCAGTCCTGAGCCGGCCGCCGCGGACCGCCAAGGCGGCGTATGATAGGCGCCCGTGCGCCCCTTTCGCACCCCTTGCCCCCGCGTCCCCACAAGGCTGCCACGATGACCGCACCGACCGCCGCCCCGGCCCAGTCCGGCATGCTGGAGATGGCCCAGCAGCTCTCCTTCGCCCAGCGACTCCAGGCCCTGACCAACAAGGTACATGCCACCCGCAACCTGGACCAGATCCTGTACGACCTCGGGCGCGACATCTGCGAGCTGTTCGAGACCGACCGCATGACCCTGTATCTCGCCGAGGCGGACGGACGCAGCATCGTCTCCAGGCTCAAGACCGGCCTCAACCAGTTCAAGGAAATCCGCCTGCCGGTGGGACCACACAGCATTGCCGGGTTCTGCGCCCTGGCGCGGCAGGTGCTCAACATCCACGACGTCTATGACGCGGAGGAACTCAAGCGCTTCAGCCCCCACATCAAGTTCCTCGACAAGGTCGACCAGGCCACCGGCTACCGCAGCCGGCAGATGCTGGTCTCGCCCGTCCTCGACCCCGACACACGCGAGGTCCTGGCCGTAGTGCAGCTCATCAACACCCGCCACAACCGCCCCTTCACGGCCATGGTCGAGGAAGGCATGATCGAGTTCTGCAAGACTCTGGCCATCGCCCTCAAGCAGCGCGCCATCGCCTTGCGCTCCAAACATCCACTCTATGACGGACTGGTCACCGCCGGCCTGATCAGCGCCGAGACCCTGGCCGCCGTGGTCAAGACCGCCAACGAAAGCGGCACGCCGATCGAGGAGATCCTGCTCGATCAGCACAAGGTTCCGCTCGACGCCATCGGCCGCTCCATGGCCTCCTTCTACGACGTCGAATACGAGCCCTACCGGCGTGACCGGGTGAAACCCTCCGATCTGCTGCGCAACTTCAAGCGCGACGCCATCGAGCTGTCCGGCTGGATGCCGATCGACGAAACCCCGGAAGGTGTGGTGGTGATGTCCGCCGACCTCGGCCAGATCATCGGCACCACCGCCGTGGCCCAGGCTCTGGGCGGCCGCAAGGTGGTATACCGGGTCACCACCCGGCGCGAGTTCACCCAGACCCTGGACCAGTTCTTCGAGACCGGCGACCTCGGTGCCATGCTGCTGCGCGCACAAGGCGAAGAGGACAACGCCGAGGAGGTGATCGACGTCACCGCCGCAGCCGACAGCGAGGTGGTGCAACTGGTCAACAAGATCATCCTCGACGCGCACAAGGCCGGTGCATCCGACATCCACATCGAGCCCTCGCCCGGCAAGAACAAGACCCTGATCCGCTTCCGCAAGGACGGCGCCCTGCAACGCTACCTGGAGATCCCGTCCAGCTTCCGTGCCCCCATCGTCGCCCGCATCAAGATCATGTGCGACCTCGACATCGCCGAGCGGCGCCTGCCGCAGGACGGCAAGATCAAGTTCTCCCGCTTCGCCCCCCTCGACGTCGAGCTGCGTGTCGCCACCTGCCCCACCCAGGGCGGGGTGGAAGACGTGGTGATGCGCATCCTGGCCCAGGGCGAACCCTTGCCGCTGGACAAGATGAGCTTTTCAAAGCGCAACGAGTCGGCGCTGATCGAATGCGTGTCCAAGCCCTACGGCCTGTTCTTCGTATGCGGCCCCACCGGCTCGGGCAAGACCACCACCCTGCACTCGGTGCTGAAGTTCCTCAACAACGAGGAAACCAAGATCTGGACCGCAGAGGATCCGGTCGAGATCACCCAGAAAGGCTTGCGGCAGGTGCAGATGAACCCCAAGGCCGGGCTCACCTTCGCCACCGCCATGCGCGCATTCCTGCGCGCCGACCCGGACATCATCATGGTCGGCGAGATGCGCGACGCGGAGACCGCCGGCATGGGCATCGAGGCCTCGCTCACCGGCCACCTGGTGCTCTCCACCCTGCACACCAACTCGGCCCCGGAGACCATCATCCGCCTCATGGACATGGGCATGGACCCGTTCAACTTCGCTGACGCCTTGCTCGGCATCCTCGCCCAGCGCCTGGCGCGCCGGCTGTGTCCGAAATGCCGGACACCGCACGCGCTCACCCCGGTCGAGGTGGAGGGCATGCTGGGCGAATACTGCGCCGACATGATCGGGCCCGGCGACGACCCCGCCGCGATCAAGGCCCGTGTCCTTGAGGAGTGGAAGCAGAATTTAGCCCGCGACGGCAAGCTCATCGTCAACGTCAAGAAGGACGGCGGCTGTCCGGACTGTGACGGCAAGGGCTACCGGGGCCGGATCGGCCTGCACGAGCTTCTGGTCGGCACGGATGGCATCAAAAAACTGATCCAGGAAAAGGCCCGAGTGGCCGAACTGCGTCTCCTGGCCATCAACGAGGGCATGCGCACGCTCAAGCAGGACGGCATGGAAAAGGTCCTGTTGGGCCATACCGACATGTTCGAGGTGCGCGCGGTGTGCGTGAAATAAGCGCCCGGACAAGCCCCCAAAAATCCCGACTTTGTTGCTCAGGTATTGCCGCCACGCGGGGGCGCTGGCAAACTAATAGATCCCGTACATTCAGCCAGCATGCAAGGAGTCGCCATGGGCGGTCTGACTGCCACCACCCCCATCCCTACCGAAATCAAGCTGCACAAGCAATCGCGCATCCTGGAAGTCGCGTTCGACGACGGCCGGCGTTTCGAACTCCCCTGCGAATACCTGCGCGTGTTCTCGCCCTCGGCCGAGGTGCGCGGCCATGGCCCGGGTCAGGAAGTGTTGCAGGTCGGCAAGAAGAACGTCGAGATCATCGACATCCAGCCGGTCGGCCAGTACGCCGTGTCCCTGGTGTTTTCCGACAAGCACGACTCGGGCATCTATTCCTGGGACTATCTCCACGACCTCGGTGTCAACCAGGAGCGCTACTGGCAGGCCTACCTCGCCCGCCTGGAGGCTGCGGGCGAGTCGCGCGAGCCGAAGAGCATCGTCTGACCCGGCCATGCCCTGGCCGGCCATCGCCACGGCCATCGGTGCCGCCAGCGGCGAGGCATTCGCGCTCAGGACGCGGCGCGAGGCCGGTGGTGGATGCATCAACCAGGCCAGCGTGCTGGAAGGCACGGACGGCCGGCGCTATTTCGTCAAGCTGAACCGGGCCGAGCGGGCGGCGATGTTCGCCGCCGAGGCGGACGGCCTCAATGCACTGGCCGCCACCGCCGTGATCCGGGTGCCCCGCCCGGTATGCCACGGCGCAGATGCAACACATGCCTGGCTGGTGCTTGAATACATCGAATTCGACGGCAGCGGTCGTGCTGCCGACCTTGGCCACGCACTCGCCGCCTTGCACCGGGCCACCCAGGCGCGCTTTGGCTGGTGGCGGGACAACACCCTCGGCGCCACGCCGCAGCCCAACGCCGAATGCGCGGACTGGTGCGAATTCTGGCACCTGCACCGGCTGGCGCCGCAACTCGATCGGGCGCGCCAGAACAGCGCCTCACGCGCCCTTCTCGACGCCGGTGAGCGCCTGCTCTCCGATCTGGATCGGCTGCTGGGTAGGCATCGCCCCCCGCCCTCACTGTTGCACGGCGACCTGTGGGGCGGGAATTACGGCTTCGCCGCTGGCGATCCGGTGCTGTTCGACCCGGCGGTGTATTACGGCGACCGGGAGGCCGATCTGGCCATGACCGAGCTGTTCGGGGGATTTCCGGCCGCCTTTTACGCCGCCTATCAGGAGGCTTGGCCGCTCGATTCCGGCTACGCCACGCGCAAGACCCTGTACAACCTCTATCACGTGCTCAACCACTACAACCTGTTCGGTGGCGGCTATGCCGGCCAGGCCGAACGCATGCTGCGACAACTTCTGGCCGAGCTGGCTTGAGCGTCGCTTGCCGGGGCAGGTCAGATGTCAGAGCTTGTAGCCCAGATGCAGGGCGACCACGCCGGCATTGAGGTTGTGGTAATCGACACGCTGGAATCCGGCCTCTTCCATCATGCCCTTCAGGGTTTCCTGATCGGGGTGCATGCGGATGGATTCGGCGAGATAGCGATAGCTCTCGGCATCCTTGGCGACCAGTTCGCCCATGCGCGGCAGCAGGCGGAACGAATAGGCGTCATAAAGCGGCGCCAATGGCTTCCACACCCTGGAAAACTCCAGCACCATCAGCTTGCCCCCGGGTTTGAGCACGCGCCGCATCTCGGCCAGGGCAAGTTCCTTGTGGGTCATGTTGCGCAGGCCGAAGGCCACCGTCACCAGATCGAAATGGCCCTCGGCAAAGGGCAGGTGTTCGGCGTCGCACTGCGCGCAGGGCAGGATCAGGCCATCGTCGAGCAGGCGGTCGCGACCGACCGTGAGCATCGATCCGTTGATGTCGGTCAACCAGACCTCGCCCGAGGGGCCGGCCTGGGGCGCCAGCAGGCGGGCGATGTCGCCGGTGCCACCGGCGATGTCGAGGATGCGCCAGCCCGGCCGCACCCCGGCCTTGAGGGACAGGAATCGTTTCCAGACCCGATGCAGGCCGAGCGACATGAGGTCGTTCATGACATCGTAGCGATCGGCCACGGAATGGAACACCCCGGCCACCCGGGCCGCCTTTTCCGCCTCGGCCACGGTCTGGTAGCCGAAGTGGGTGGTCTTGTCGCCGGACTCGTTCATCCGCGCGGTACGAAGCCTTGCGGTGCACCCACGCCATCGCCGAAGAAATATTTCTCGGCCTGTTCCATCAGATACTTGCGATGCTGGGCGTCGGCCAGGTTGAGCCGGTTTTCGTTGATGATCATGGTCTGCAGGCGCACCCAGCCCTGCCAGGCCTCCTTGGACACGCTCTCGAACACACGCTTGCCGAGTTCGCCCGGGTAGGGCGGAAAATCCATCCCCTCGGCCTCGCGGCCGAGCTTCACGCATTGCACCATGCGAGCCATCGCAAATCCTCCAGTCGGCTTCAAGAGCGGGCTATGGTAGCCCATGCGGCGTACAGCGTCACCTTCGCCCCCGGCACTTCAACGCACCTCGATGGTGTGTTCCATGCCGATCTGCTCACCCCGACCGCGCAGCTCAAGGTGCGCTACCCATACCCCGGCCTCCAGGCCGGGCAGGGAGCCCTGATAGCGGCCGGCATCAATCTCGGACAGGGGCAGGGGAATATCCGCGTCCTTGCCGGGCCGCCCCAGCGCGATCCGCACAGCAACGTCGTCGATCGGCTCGTCGAGCTGGTTGCGCAACGACACGCTGACATGCACGGGCAGGCCGGCGAGCGGTTCGGCCAGGCCATCGATGGTGACCCTCCAGCCCAGGCGGGCCAGGCGATCCTCAATCTTGAGATGGTGGCGCACGCCCTTGGCGGCCTCGGTGCGATGTTCGACCACACCGGCAAATCCGGTATGCACATTCCCCTGGTCGGCCCTGGGCAGGACCCAGGCAGCTACCGTGGGCGGCAGGCCGTGGGCGGCAATGTAAACCATGCCACCGAAGACCACGCTGATGAACAGGAAGAAAACAATCATCAGCTTCGGCACCCAGTGCATGCTTCTGGCATGGTCGGCCTTGGCGCCATAGAGCTGGGCAAGCATGATCGCGACGGTGGGATAGGCGACCAGGTGCATGGTGATCCGGTCGAGCCCGGGCAGGTCGCCCAGCACCAGGGCGACATAGAGCAGGCTGGGCAGGCCGGCGGCGAGCGTGGCGGCCCACAGGTTGGACAGGCGCAGGTGGCGGGCGAATGCATACAGCACACCGGTGAGCAGCATGCCGCCGAACAGGCTGGTGAACAGGTTCATGATCAGTTTCCCTTGGGCAGGAAGAATCGGGCCGGGTCGACCACCCGTTCGCCCTGGCCGTTTTCGATGACGAAGTGGAATTCGGCGTGACCGGCCGCCTGCACGGCCGTCATGTCAACGCTGGCCTGGAGAATCACGCTCTTGCCGTTGCGTACCGTGACCTCGCTGAAATTGCCGAGTTCCAGCGCACCCTCGGGCAAGCCCTCGGCATGGATGCGGAACCGTTCGTCCTTGCCGGAGATGTTGGTGAGACGAATCTGATAGCGGTTGCGGATGCGCCCATCCGAGAGGGTGGTGTACAGCGGCTGGCGTACCTGCTGCACACTGTGCTCGAAACTCTTGCGATGATCGATGTCGTAGATCAGGTAGGCCGTCATCAGTACCAGGGCGACGCCGTAGCCGATCACCTTCAGGCGTTTCCAGTCGGCGCGCACCGGCCCGGGTTGCGCCCGGCCGAGATTGGTCTCCGAATCGTAGCGCACCAGACCGCGCGGATACCCCATCTTGTCCATGATCGAATCGCATGCATCCACGCACAGGCCGCATGAGATACAGGTGTATTGCAGGCCATCACGGATGTCGATACCGACCGGACAGACCTGCACACACAAGCCACAGTCGATGCAATCGCCATGGCCCTGCTGGCGACGCTCGTTCTGGCCGCGCAGGCCGGCACGTGCCGTGGCGCGCCCCTTTTCGCCCTCGCCACGACGCCTGTCATAGTGCACCGTCAGCGTCTCGGGGTCATACATGGCGCTCTGAAAGCGACCATAGGGGCAGATGAATGTGCATACGTGCTCGCGCAGCAGGCCAGCAGCGGCGTAGGTGGTGATGGTCAGGGTAAGCGTGGTGATGTAGGCCGCGGCAGGCGCATCCAGGGTGAAGAAGCGCACCAGAAGTTCGGGCGCATAGCCGAAATAGAGCACGAAGGTGAGCGCGGTCCAGAACGACAGCGCCAGCCAGGCCAGCCGGGTCAACCCCACCCGGATCAGTTTTTCCCGGTCGGTCCAGGGCTTGCGCAACAGCTTCAGGCGATTCGGTCGCTCCCCCTGCAAGCCGTGCTCGATCCAGATGAATGCATCGGTCCACAAGGTCTGGAAGCAGAAATAGCCGCAGAATGCCCGCCCCGCCAGGGCCGTGACGAAGAACAGCAATACCGCGGCGATGAACAGCAGCATCGACAGCCAGAAGATGTCCTGCGGATAGACCACCAGATCGAACAGGTAGTAACGCCGGCCCGGAATGTCGTACAGGATGGTCTGCGAGGGCCCGCCCTCGCGCGGCCAGGGCAACCAGGGCAAGGCGAAGTAAACGCCGAAACCGAGCAGCAGGATGAATGTCTTGAAGTTGCGGAAGGCGCCCCTGATCGAGCGCGGCACCACCGGCGCGCGCTTGAAATAAAGGGGAGACTCCTGTCCGGAAGATGCCACGTGAACCCCCGTTCAATCACCGAAGTTGCCAACTCCCGGCGTTTACGCGCCAGGCCCTGCTCCTCCAGCCGGGTGGCTGTATTGTTGTCCGGGCAACGCTCGCGCCCGCTTGAAATGCTGAAATGCACGAGGCCCCCGGCATGCCGGGGGCCTCGTGGTCGACGGCGATTACTTGCCGCCGCCCAGCGTGTCGTGCACGTATACCGTCAGCAGTTTGATCTGCTGCGGCGTCAGGCGACCCTCGAAGGAAGGCATCACGCCCTTGTCGAGGCCGGCGGCGATGACGCCACGCACCGCCGCCACCTTGGCGGCGGCGTCCGAAGCACCGGGCACGTCGGCCCACAGCCAGACCTTGTCGGTCAGATTGGGGGCGCCGATGTCCTGTCGTCCCCTGGCATCGTCACCATGACAATAGAAACAGGCCGCGGCATCGGAATGGAACAGTCGCTTGCCCTCGGCAACCTTGCCTGCATCAGCCGGCTCGCCCGACAGCGACAGCACATAATTGGCGAGCTGGTCGAGCTGGGCGGTGCCGAGTGCCTCGGCATAGGGCGGCATGTAGCCGCGCCGGCCCTTCACCAGGGTTTCCTGGATCCTGGCGTGGCTGCCGCCATAGAGCCAGTCGTCATCGGTCAGGTTGGGATAGAAGCCGATCTTGCCGGCGCCGCCTTCCTGGTGGCAGGCACGGCAGTTCTCGGAAAACAGTGTGCGACCGGCCGAGGCGACAAAGCTCATCAGCTCCGGATCCTTGCCGATCTCGGCGAAATCCATGCTGGCGATCCGATCGAAATAGGGTTTCTGCATGGCCGCCGCGTCCTGGCTCTCGCGCAGCAGCTTGGCGCGGGTGTTCCAGTGCCAGGACTCTTCCTCGCCCTCCGCGTTGACGTAGGTGATGCTGCTCATGCCGGTGAGAAACCCCTTCCCGATCGGCCAGGAGGGATAGATCATCCAGTAGACGAGCGCGAACACGATGGTGATGTAGAACGTATAGGTCCACCACACGGGCAGCGGATTGTTGTATTCCTGCAGGTCGCCGTCCCAGACGTGGCCGGTGGTCTGCACGCCCTGGTTTTGAACATTGTCAGCCATTTGACTTGTCCTTCGCTTCGTCGTTTACGTCGTCGTCAAGAAAGGGGATGTTCTTGTGGTCTTCCATCCGTGCCCGGCGTTCCTTGCCACCGGCATAGACCCAGAGCACGATCAGGCAGAATGTCGTGAACAGGATCAAGAGCCCCAGCGGCTTGGTGTTCTCGGGGCGGGACAACCACTCGATCATGCCCGTCAACGGTATTTCACCAGTTCTTCAGGCTTGATCTTGCTGAAGTCGACCATGGTGCCGAGAACCTGAAGATACGCCACCAGGGCGTCCATTTCGGTGACGCTGGAGCGATCGCCGTCGTAGTTCCCGGCCTGCGCCTGGGCCACCAGACTGGTGGCGGCGTCGGGGATGTGCAGCATCTTCGCCGCCTCCGCGCCGAACTTCTCCACGTTGTGCTCGTATTCCGCGGTCGAGACCGAGTAGGGC
>CAZOZD010000035.1:11680-12932 GCA_964584195.1 uncultured Burkholderiales bacterium | reverse complement strand
GCGATGCGGGGGTATTTCAACTACCACGCCGTACCGGGCAACCTGACCCGCCTGAATGGGTTCCGGGCGGAGGTAACTCGCGCCTGGCGTCAGGCCTTGCTCCGCCGCAGTCAAAAGCGCCGTTTGCCGTGGGAGCGTTTCCGCCGTTTGGTGAAGCAATTCATACCCTCTGTACGGCGGGTTCATCCCTACCCGACAGAGCGTTTCGCGTCATGATCCAAGGCAGGCCCCTGCGGCCACCCAAAGTGCCCCACATATGGCCACCCAAACTGCTCCACCCTGGCACAGGGGTTTTGACGCGTAGGCGCTGGTGAACTTGGCGCCATAAGTCTGACCAGCAGGACGTTTGTTCGTGGGGGCTTTCAGTCCACCGCGACGATCTCGAAGTCGTGCGTCACCTCTGCGGTCTTCGCCAGCATGATGGTGGCCGAGCAGTATTTCTCGGCCGAGAGCTGGATGGCGCGCTGCACGGTCTCCGGCTTGAGGCCGCGGCCCTTGACGACGAAATGCATGTGGATGCGGGTGAATACCTTGGGGTTGTCGGCCGCCCGTTCGGCGGTGAGTTCGCAGACGCAATCAACCACGTCCTGGCGGCTTTTTTGCAGGATCATCACCACGTCGATCGACGAACAGCCGCCCGCGCCCATGAGCAGCAGTTCCATCGGTCGCGGTCCCAGGTTGCGGCCGCCGATGTCCGGCGCGCCGTCCATCACCAGGGCATGGCCGCTGTCGGCCTCGGCCAGGAAGGCCATGCCTTCCACCCATTTCACGCGAGCCTTCATCACTTCTCCTTGTCCTTGTTTCACATGAACTGTTTCCGGTCGCATGCTACCGCGTTTGCGGCGGACCGGCAGCCGCTTCAGCCGGGCGGAACGGCGCGCAGGCGGTTGATGAATGCACGCAGGCGGGCCGGCTTGAGCGGTTTGTGCAGCACCGGCAGTCCGGCCTGGGTGATGGTTTGCAGGCTGGCCGGACTGGTGTCGCCGGTGATCAGCGCTGCGGCGATGTCGCCGCCGAAATGGGCGCGCAGGCGGCGGATCGCGTCGATGCCGGACTGGCCGTTGCGCAGGCGGTAATCGCACAGGATCACGTCCGGTCGCCGGCCGAGCCCCTCCAGCTCGACGATCACCGCCTCGGCATCGGTGCCGGCCGCGAGTTCGAGGCCCCACAGCTCCGTGACCGCGGCCATGGCGTCGAGAATGGCCTCGTCGTCGTCGATGCAAACCAGGATCGGCCGCTCGCCGTCCACCTG
>CAZOZD010000035.1:856-11661 GCA_964584195.1 uncultured Burkholderiales bacterium | reverse complement strand
CCATGGCTTCTCCGGCCACGACGGTGGCCTCGCAGCGGGGCAGCGCGATTGCGAAGCAGGACCCCACACCGGGCGTGGAAAAGAGCCGCATCGGGCTCTCGATCAGCGTACTCAGGCGGCGCACGATCGCCAGTCCCAGCCCCAGCCCCTTGTCGCGGTCACGCTCCGCATTGCCAAGCTGGAAATATTCCTCGAACACCCGCTCCTGGAAGGGCTCGGCGATGCCAAGACCGGTATCGTAGACACACAACCAAAGCCGTCCGTCACCGCCACGCCGGATCCCCAGCAACACCCCGCCCCGCTCGCTGTAGCGGATGGCATTGGTGAGCAGATTGGCGAGGATGCGTTCGATCAGCAGGGGGTCGCCGTACACGGCGGCGGTGCTTTCGAACACCCTCAGCTCCAGGTCCCGTTCCGCGGCCATGGCGCCGAACTGTTGCCGCAGGCGGGCGAACAGTGGCTTCAGTGCGACGCATTCGGGTTTGGGGACCACCGTTCCGGCATCGAGGCGGGACAGGTCGAGCAATGCATTGAGCATCTTTTCCATCGCCTCGGCGGAAGACTCGATGTGGCACACCAGCCGCTGCGCTTCGTCCTGGCTCTCCGGAATCTTGTCGCGCAGGGCCGCCACCAGCAGGGTCAGTGCGTGCAGGGGTTGGCGCAGGTCATGACTGGCGGCGGCGAGAAAGCGCGATTTCGCCAGCACCGCCGACTCCGCGGCGAGCTTCTGTGCGCTGAGGTCGGACGTGGCGTTCTGGACGCGTTGTTCGAGCTCCCGGGTGTGGTTCTGCAAACGCTCCGCCATGCGGTTCAGATTGCGCTGCAACTCACCCATCTCGCCGGTCGCGTTTTCGTCCAGGCGCACCTCGTAGCGCCCCGCCGCGAGCTGGCGCACCCCGGCGCTGGCGGCGTCGAGCGGCCGGCTCAGCCCCCGGCTCAGGCGCCAGGCGAACAGACCGGCGAGGACGACCAGCAAGCCGGCGATGCCGAGACTGACCCGCAGCACGCCAGCCCGCGCGGCCCGCACCGGCTCGGCGCTGAGCACCACGCTGATGTAGCCGATGGCGGCCGGATCGGGCGCCTTCGCGTCGACCGGATAGAGGTCTCCACCCAGTTCTCCGTCCAGGTCTCCGCCCAGAAGGATGGGGCGGGAAAAATAATACCGTTCGGCATCGTTCCATTCCGCGTCGATGCCCACCCGGGCGCGTGCCGCGTCCTGCGGCGGTAAACCACTGAGCAGGATGCATTTCCGATCCACGCCAAGGATGCCCAGGCTGACCGCGTCACGCGCCGTGCGCTCATAGTCGAGCAGGCGCTGGAGATAGTCATGATTTCCGGAAAACAGGTCGAACGCGGTCGCCTCGGACAGATGCCTGGCCATGCCGCGCCCCCGTTCGAGCAAGGCCGTCTCGGTGGCGCCGATCTCGCGCTGGATGAAATACAGCGCCAGCAGCCCGGTGGCCAGCAGCATCGGCAACAAGGCGACCGCCAGGATGCGCACACCGAGCCCGTGACGGTAAGCGGCCATGCCCGGACCCATGTCTGGATCGCGTACCCGGCTATTCGCCGAGACCGAGCCTGCGCGCAATCACCAGCGCCTCGGTACGGCTGCCCACGTTGAGCGCCCGCAGGATGGCCGAGATATGCACCTTCACGGTGCCCTCGGTGATGCACAGATCGCGGGCGATCTGTTTGTTGGTTGCGCCCTTGACCAGCTCACGCAGGACCGCGAGCTGGCGCTCGGTCAGCCCCTCCTTGCCACCGACCGGCACCACGACCGGAGCGCCCGGTCGCGCCGTCCGGACCAGGGCGGGTGGGACATACACGCCACCGGCCAGCACCAGACGCAAGGCGCCAAGGATGACGTCACTGGAGGATGCCTTGGTGATGTATCCCGCCACGCCCAAGGCAAGCAGGAACTGGATGTCGTCGGGGTCCTCGGCGGCCGACAGCACCACCAGCGGCAGGGCCGGGAAGTGCTCGCGGAAGCGCGCCACGCCCTCGGTGGCTGCCGTGCCCGTCCCGGCAGAGCCCGGCATGTACAGGTCGAGCAGGGCGAGTTCGAGGTCTGGATGCTGCTGGGCAAGGCTGAATGCGGCCTGATGATCCTTCGCCTCCAGCACGCTGACGCCATCGCCCAGACGCAGCAGCACGGCCCGAACCCCCTCGCGAAAGAGCGGATGGTCGTCCGCCAGCAATATTTTCATGAGTCCCCCTGTGGTCGTCCCTTTTCCGGAGCCGATGCGCGCATTGTAGAAACCTTGTCCGGAATCGGGGATATAACTTTAGACATAGGCCTCTATCACTTTCGCTCAATACCCCCCGGCGGTTTCCCCCGTATCATGGGGTCATGCACGTGCCGCGACTCGCGTCACACGCGGTCGGGGAGGCATAAGAAATTCCTACAGGTTCATGCGACAGCATTTCAAAGCCGGCTTCAGCCGGCTTTTTTATTGTCCGCGATCGGCCGAACCTCGCCCAGGCAGCCCCAAGCGTTGCCACAGCGCAGTGGTCAGCCCGGCCTGGTTGAGGGTGTAGAAATGCAGACCGGGCGCGCCGCCGGCAAGCAGGCGCTCGCACAGGCCGGTACAGAAATCGAGGCCGAATGCCTTGATCGAGGTTGCATCGTCGTAATACCCCTCCAGCTTCTTCGCCAGCCAGCGCGGGATTTCCGCGCCGCACAGGGCGGAAAAGCGCGCCAGCTGGGCGTAGTTGGAGATCGGCATGATGCCCGGCACGATCGGAATGGCGATGCCGCGCGCCTCGCACTCGGCGACGAAATTGAAATAGGCATCGGCGTTGAAGAAATACTGGGTGATGGCGGCATTCGCGCCGGCCTCCACCTTGCGCCTGAAGTTGTCGAGGTCCTCGTTCCAGTTGCGCGCCTGCGGATGCATCTCGGGGTAGGCCGCCACCTCGATGTTGAACCAGTCGCCGGTCTCTTCGCGGATGAACGCCACCAGTTCGTTGGCATACCGGAATTCGCCCGGGTCGGCGACCCCGGAAGGCAGATCGCCACGCAGTGCGACCACATGGCGGATGCCATGCGCCCGGTAGGTGTCGAGAATCTCGCGGATGTTCGCACGGGTGGAACCGATGCAGGACAGGTGCGGCGCCGCGGCATGCCCCTCGGCCTGGATCTCCAGCACCGTTTCCAGGGTGCGGTCGCGGGTCGAACCGCCGGCGCCGAAGGTCACGGAAAAGAACTCCGGGCCCAGCGCCGCGAGCTGCCGCCGCGTCTCGCGCAGCTTGTCGGCGCCCTCGGCGGTCTTGGGCGGAAAGAATTCCATGCTGAATGTGCGCCTGGGACTGGGGTTCATGAATGCGGCCTCGCGGATTGAAACAAGGCACCATTATCGCCCGTAGATGGCGAATCCGTGCCCTTTCAGGCTATGCTTTCCTGCATGGATGCATTCACCGCCACACTCGTCATCGTATCCACGACGATCGCCTTCGGCGCCATCGTCCTGCAATTCATCGCCGTGCTGCGCCACGATGCCCATCAGGCGGTGCTGTCCTCGATGACCTGGCTGCTGCTCGCCGCATTCGCCGCCGCCATGGGGGCCTATTTCCACCAGACCCTGGGGGAGTTTTTCCTGGTCCTGCTGATGGCCCTGTTGAGCGCCGGTGGCGTGGCCGGACTGATCCTCAACCTGGGCCGGCGCGAGGTGATCCAGCGCGCGATCGAGGATCAACACACCCGCTTCGCGCCGCCTGCCGCAGAACAGGCCGCCGCCGAGCTGCGCCGCAAGCTGGACAAGGCGCGCCGGCAGCAGGCGACCTCCTGAGCGGCATGGCGAGCGACACCCCCCGCGTGCTGCGGGTTGCCGAACTCAACCGTCTGGCCCGCATCGCGCTCGAACGGGCCCTGCCGGTGGGCTGGGTGGCGGGCGAGATTTCCAACCTCACCCGCGCCGCCTCCGGCCACTGGTATTTCACCCTCAAGGACAATGATGCCAGCGTGCGCTGCGCCATGTTCCGCAACCGCAACCAGTTCATCGACTGGCGCCCGGAAAACGGCATGGAGGTGGAGGTGCGCGCCCAGGTCACCCTGTACGAGCCGCGTGGCGAATTCCAGCTCAACGTCGAGGCGATGCGGCGCGCCGGCCTGGGGGCGCTGTACGAGGCATTCGCCCGCCTCAAGGCGCGCCTGGAGGCGGAGGGGCTGTTCGACCCCGGCCGCAAGCGCGCCCTGCCGGTCTGGCCAAATACCATCGGCATCGTCACCTCGCCCCAGGCCGCGGCCTTGCGCGACGTGCTCACCACCCTGGGCCGGCGCTGGCCGGCGGCCCGGGTGCGCATCTACCCCAGTCCGGTGCAGGGCGAGGCCGCGCCGGCCGGGCTGGTCGCCGCCTTGCGGCGGGCCGGCGAGCGGCGCGAATGCGACGTGCTGCTGCTGGTGCGCGGCGGCGGCAGCATCGAGGACCTGTGGGCCTTCAACGACGAAGGTCTGGCGCGCGCCATCGCCGCCTGCCCGATTCCGGTGGTGAGCGGCGTCGGCCACGAGACCGATTTCACCATCGCCGATTTCGTCGCCGACCTGCGCGCGCCCACCCCCACCGCCGCCGCAGAGCATGTCACGCCCGACCGGGCCGAGGTCGGCCTGCACCTCGGCCACCTCACCGCCCGCCTGCGCCGTGCCCAGGAACGGCGGCTCAACCAGGCCAGCCAGCGCCTCGATGGCCTCGCGCGCCGCCTGCGCCACCCCGCCGAACGACTGGCCGGCCAGCGCCGCCATCTTGCGCAACTCATGCGTCGCATCGAGCTCGCCGGAAGAGACGCGCCGCGTCGCGCCCGTCTGCGTCTGGACACGCTGCAGCGCCGTCTGCGCGCCGCCGCGCCGGACCGTGCCCGGCGCCGCCAGACCCTGGAGCCGCTCCGCCTGCGCCTGCGCCACGCCCTGCGCCAGCGCATCGAGCCGGCGCGTGCCCGCCTCGTCGCGCTAACCGGCGCGCTCGTCCATCTCAACCCGGAAGCGGTGCTTGGACGCGGCTACGGCATCGTCCGCGACCGCAACGGCGAGGTGGTCCGCGACGCAGCCCGTCTGACGGCGGGCGATGGCATCGCCGTGACCCTGGCGCGGGGCAGCGTCGATGCGCGGATCGAGCGGGTGCACACCAAGGAATGAACCCCTATACTGCGCGACTCATACCCATTTGAATCCCGCACCGATGTCCGACGCTATCGCCAACCGGCTGCTGGCCCAGATCGCCCAGGAGCTTTCCTCGCCCGACCTGGTGTTCCCCACCTCGTTCGACCTCACCCTGCGGGTGCAGAACCTGCTCAAGCGCCCCGAAACCGGCATCGACGAGATCGCCACCCTGGTGGCCACCGAACCCCTGCTGAGCAGCAAGATCATGGCCTATGCCAATTCCGCCGCGGTGCGCGGCAGCGGCCCCGAGGTCACCGAACTGCGCGCCGCCGTGATGCGCATCGGCCTCGACGCGGTGCGCTCGGTGTCCTACACGGTGGCGGTGGAGCAACTGGTGCGCTCCAAGCACATGGCACCCTACATGGACGTCTCGCGCCTGATGTGGGAACACAGCCTGATGGTGGCGGTGCTTGGCCGGCGCCTGGCCAGGGAATACCGCCTCAACCCGGAAAAGGCATTCTTCCTCGGTGTGATCCACGACCTGGGCGGTTTCTACCTGCTCTACCGTTGCAGCGCCGACGCCGAGCTTGCCCGCGACCGCGAGCTCATGCTCGACCTGGTGTTCGACTGGCACGACGGAATCGGCCATGCCCTGCTCAGCGCCCTCGGGGTGCAGGAGGAGCTGGTCACCGCGGTGCAGGACCACGAATCCGACGCCAGCGGCCTCACCAGCGTGCGCAACTGGACTGAACTGCTCCTGGTGGCCGATCAGCTCGCCCAGACGGCGATCGACTGGGCCACGCCCGAACAGCGCGCCCGACGCGGTGGCAAGCTGCCCGAGACCCTGTTCGACACGGCGGCACGCGATGAACTGATGGCCCAGGCGCGGGAAGACCGGGCTAGCCTGGGGGCGATGGGCTGATCCCTTCGACGCGCAGCCAGTCCAGCACCGTCCCGTACAGGTCCGGTGCCATGCAGTCGAATTCACGCGCGCCCTGCCAGCCGCGCAGCCAGGTGAGCTGGCGCTTGGCGAGCTGACGGGTGGCGGCCGTGCCGCGCCGCCGCAGCGTATCCAGATCGCATTGCCCATCCAGATAGTCCCAGGCCTGGCGGTACCCCACGCAACGCATGGCGGGCATGTCCGGGGTGAGCGGATAACGGGCCCGCAATGCGGCGAGTTCATCGACGAGCCCGGCATCCAGCATGGCCTGGAAGCGGCGCTCGATGCGCGCGTGCAGCGCCGCGCGGTCGCCCGGAACGAGGGCGATCTCGATCCAGCGCCAGGCGGATTCCGGCACGTCGCGCCGTTGCCAGTCCGAAATCGGCCGGCCGCTGCAGTACCACACCTCCAGCGCGCGCTGGATGCGCTGCGCGTCGCGGGCATGGATGCGGCTTGCAGCCTGCGGATCGACCCGCGCCAGTTCGGCATGCAGGGCCGGCCAGCCCCGGGCCGCCGCCTCGGCATCGATCCGGGCACGCACAGCCGGATCGGCCACCGGCAAGGCGTCAATCCCTTCCTTGAGCGCCTTGAAATAAAGCATGGTGCCGCCCACCAGCAGGGGAATCCGGCCACGCGCCACGATGGCCTCCATCAGGGCTGATGCCTCGGCGCGGAAACGGCCGGCGGAGTAAGCCTCTACAGGCTCGACGATATCGACCAGATGATGCGGACAGGCCGTCCGGGTGGCGGCATCCGGCTTGGCGGTGCCGATGTCCATGCCACGATAGACCAGCGCCGAATCGACGCTGATCACCTCCACCGGCAGCACTGCGGCCAGCGCCACCGCCAGATCGGTCTTGCCGCAGGCGGTGGGGCCCATGAGCAGGATGGCGGGCGGCCTGGCCGGAACGACGGGGGTGGACATGAAGTGGATTCGTGAACGGACGGCCCACCATTTTCGACCATGAAGCGCTATCATGCACAGCACGATCTGCCCGATTCATACTCCAAAATGCGCGCTTTCCTGCTGCTGTTCGCCTCGTTGATTTCCGCCTGCGGCGTCGAGACCGCCACCACGGCCGCGGGCGCCGGCGCCAGCAAGGCCGCCGAGGCCGAAGCCGCGCGCGAGACACTGGAGAATGTGGAAGCGCAAGTCCAGCGCGCTGCCGAGACCGCAGTCACGAATCGGCCTGCTGGCGATGCCGCCCACTGACCTCCCACCACGATGAAGATGCTCCAGATCCGCGAGGGCCGCCGGGCCGGCGCGACCACACCCGGCGACCAGATCGGCAAGCCGGTACTCGTCATCGAGGACCAGCGTTCCCTCGCCCTGCTGCTCAAGAGCATGCTCGCCGACCGCTGGGGCTGCGACGTGCACCTTGCCCACAGCCTGGCGGAGGCCCGGGCCCTGCTCGCCGCCGGGTCCGGCTACCTTGCCGCGCTCTGTGACCTCAACCTGCCCGACGCCGAGCACGGCGAGGTGATCGATCTCGTGGTCCACGCGGACATTCCCGCCATCGCCCTGACCGCCGCATTCGGCGACGAGCTGCGCGAATCCATCCTCAAGAAGGGGGTGGTGGATTACGTGCTCAAGGACAGCATCAACGCCTACGGCTACGTATGCGACCTGATCGGCCGCCTGTCGCGCAACCGCGCCATCGAGGTGCTGGTGGTGGATGACTCGCTGTCCATCCGCGCCCTGCTCAAGCAGTCGCTGGAGATGTACGGCCTGCAGGTGCATGTCGCCCGCGACGGCGATGAAGGGCTCGCCGTCCTGCATGCCCACCCCGGCATCCGGGTGATGCTGGTCGATTACTACATGCCCGGCATGGACGGCTTCCAGCTCACCATCGAGGCCCGCAAGACGCACGGCAAGGACCGCCTGGCAATCATCGGCCTGTCCGGCAACGACGACCCGATGTTCTCGGCCCGCTTCCTCAAGAACGGTGCCAACGATTTCATCCACAAGCCGTTCCACTACGAAGAGGTGATCTGCCGCGTCAACCAGAATCTGGACGTGCTGGAGCTGATCGAGGTCGCACAGAACGCCGCCAACCGCGACTTCCTCACCGGCCTGTACAACCGCCGCTATTTCTTCCACGAAGGCCGCGACCGCTTCGATGCCGCCCGTGCCGCCGGCCAGCCGGTCGCGACCGCCATGCTCGACATCGATCATTTCAAGCAGGTCAACGACCAGCATGGCCATGATTGCGGCGACCTCGCCCTGAAGGCCGTCGCCCAGATCCTGGGCCAGCGCTTCGCCGACCAGTTGCCGGCCCGCCTGGGCGGCGAGGAATTCGCCATCCTGTTCAGCGGTGCCGACCCGGCCAGCTTCGCGCCCCGCCTCGAGTCCCTGCGCGCCGAAGTCGAGCGGCTGGCCATCGACTGCGCCGAACATCCGTTCACGGTGACCCTTTCCATCGGCCTCGCCCATCTGGAAGCCAATGAACAAAGCCTTGAGTCCGTGCTGCGTCAGGCCGATGAACGCCTGTACCGGGCCAAGCAGGGTGGACGCAATCGGCTGGTCGGGCAGGACTGAGCCCAGCCCCCACCTCACCCCGCCGGGTGATGCGGCGATGCATATTCACGCTTATGCTTATGCTTATGCTTGACGCCCGTCCCATCTAGCCCACCCGCACCCGCCATGCGAATCCATTCCGCGCTGAACCCGCTGGCCCTGCTCCCCCTGCTGCTGGTGCTGCTTGGCTTCGGCCTGCATCTGGCCGAGCCGCTGCCCATCCAGGTGCTGCGCAATGGCCTGTTCGACCAGTTCCAGCGCTGGTCGCCACGCGCATACCAGCCGGCCCCGGTGCGCATCGTCGACATCGACGACGACAGCCTGGCCCGCCTCGGCCAGTGGCCCTGGCCACGCACCCGGATTGCCGAACTGGTCGACCGGTTGCGCGCCGGGGAGGTCGCCGCAATCGGCTTCGACGTGGTGTTCGCCGAACCCGACCGCACCTCGCCGCGGGCCGTGCTCGACCTGTGGCGCATCGACGCCGGCACCCGCCAGGCCCTCGCCACCCTGCCCGACCATGATGCGGTGCTGGCCGAAACCCTCGCCCGCCAGCCCGACGTGGTGCTCGGCTTTGCCGCCCAGCGGGGGGCCGCGGCCCAGCCCCTGAACCATTTCGCCCGCCCCTGGCGCTATGTATTCGCCGGTGACGACCCCACCACCCACCTGCACCCCTTCCAGGGCGCGGTCACCGCCCTGCCGCCCCTGCAGGCCGCAGCCGCCGGCAACGGCGGCCTCACCTTCGTGCCGGATTCCGACGGCATTGTCCGCCGGGTGCCGCTCGCACTGCGCATCGATACCGAACCCGTGCCCACCCTGGCCGCGGAAAGCCTGCGCGTCGCCCAGGGCGAGCGCAACCATGTCCTGCATGCCGCCGCGCACGGCGCCGGCATCGAGGCGATCCGCATCGGCCAGTTCAGCATCCCCACCACCCCGGCCGGAGAGCTCTGGCTGCATTACACCGATCCCCGGCCGGAACGCTACATCCCCGCCTGGCGGGTGCTGGACGGCAGCGCCCCGGCCGAGGCGCTGGCGGGCCACATCGTCCTGATCGGCTCCTCGGCCCAGGGCCTCATGGACCTGCGCGCATCGCCCATGGGCCGCATCATCCCCGGCGTCGAGGCGCACGCCCAGGCCCTTGAACAGATCCTCACCGAACATCACCTGCTGCGCCCGCACTGGGCCGTGGTGGTGGAGGCCGGCGCACTCCTGCTGCTGGGCCTGCTGGTCGGCGGACTGGCCATGTATGCCAGCGCCCTCGTCTCCGCCGCCGTCACCGCGGTGGCCGTCACCGGCATCGGCGCCGGCGCCTGGCTTGGCTTCACCCAGCATGGCCTGCTCCTCGACCCGGTCACCCCGGCGCTGGTGGTGCTGGCCAGTTTCATCGCCTCCAGCCTGATCCACCACTTGCGCAGCGAACGCCGCCAGCGCTGGGTGAAACAGGCCTTTGCCCGCTATGTCTCGCCCAACCTGGTCAACCATCTGGTGGAAAGTCCGGATGCCCTCGAACTGGGCGGCAAACGCCAGACATGCAGCTTTATATTCACCGACCTGGCCGGATTCACCAGCCTGATGGAAAGCATCGACCCCGGGGAAGCGGTGGCCCTGCTCAACAGCTACCTCGACCAGATGATCGCCATCGCCTTCCGCCACGAAGGCACCCTCGACCGCATCGTCGGCGACGCGGTCGCCATCATGTTTTCCGCCCCCGTGCCGCAGCCGGACCATCAACGCCGCGCGCTCGCATGCGCCCTGGAGATGCAGGCATTCGCGCACCGCTACGCCGACGAACTCAACGCCCGCGGCATCCGGTTCGGCCAGACCCGCATCGGCGTGCACAGCGGCGAGGTCATCGTCGGCAACTTCGGCGGCAGCACCATTTTCGACTACCGCGCCTTGGGCGACCCGGTCAACACCGCCGCCCGCCTGGAATCGGTGAACAAGCACCTCGGCACCCGCATCTGCGTCTCGGAAGTCACCATGGCCGGCTGCCCGGACGCGCTCGTCCGGCCGGTCGGCCGCCTGGTGCTGAAAGGCAAGTCGAAGCCGCTCATGGTGTACGAACCGCTCATCGACGCGGCCGGCCCCGATGGCGAATACGAAGCCGCCTTCAAGACCATGCGCGACGCAGACCCACACGCCATCGCCGCATTCCGGGCCCTGGCCGGACAGCGCCCCGACGACCCCTTGGTGAAGCTGCACCTGAAACGGCTCGAATCCGGCCAGACGGGCGACCTCATCGTGATGAGCGAAAAATG
>CAZOZD010000035.1:0-844 GCA_964584195.1 uncultured Burkholderiales bacterium | reverse complement strand
CACCACGATCGCCTTGTCCTCCCCATCCATCCCAATCCGGATAGGAACTCAGCCATGACCAAACTCCGGCTCCGTTTTCACATCGTCACCACCGCCCTACTGCTGGCATTCATCCTCATCCTGACCGGGGCCCTGCTTTATTCCGCCTATGGCAAGTTCCAGGCGATGGCGCAGGACAGCGCCCAGACCATCTTCGCGCAGGTTTCGCAGGCGGGTGTCAACCGCCTGAGCCAGTTGCTCGACACGCCGCGCCAGTTCGTCCGGGTTCAGTCCGATGTCGGCCACCCGGCCCGGGTGGAAGCCGATGCACCCGGGCAGCATGCGCTGGAGCGGCGTTTCATCGCCGCGCTGGCCGACAACCTCAATGTGTATGGCTATTTCGTCGGCCTCGACAATGGCGACTTTTCCCAGGTCATCGGCGTGCGCGGCCACTCCGGGGTGATCGAATCGATCCAGGCCCCCGCCGGCACCTGGTATGCCATCCGCACCATCTCGACGGAGAGCGGCGCCCGCATCGAGCGCTGGCGTTTCCTGGACGCGACCCGCACACCGATTGGCGAGCGGGAGAGCATCGCCGAATACGATCCCCGCAGCCGCTCCTGGTACAAGGCCGCCATCGAAACCGACCGGCTGGTGGTGGCCGACCCCTACCGCTTCGCATCCTCGGGCGAGATCGGCATCACGCTTGCGCACCGCCTTGCCGGCAGCAATGGCGTGATGGCGGCGGACGTCAGCATCCGCGACCTGAACGAGTCACTCTCCCGGCTGGCCACCACCCCGCGCAGCGCCAGCCTGCTGATCGACCGCCAGGATCGCATCATCGCCTTCGGTGGAGGCAATGCGG
>CAZOZD010000034.1:0-12942 GCA_964584195.1 uncultured Burkholderiales bacterium | reverse complement strand
AGCGCCTTCGGTGCCGTAGCGCCGCCGATTTTCCTCACAGATCGCTTCGTAGTTCGATGCCACAGATCCCCCTGAATGCCACTTTCCAGCACTTCCTTCAGATGCCAGGTTTGCTCAAGTTTGCTCAATCATGCCACTTTATGACAAGATACTCCAGCAAACATAACGAGCAGTCGGCCAAGGGTGACCAGATGAATGACCAGCGGGACGAAATCCTCACGATTGATGAGGTCGCGGCCTACCTAAAGGCAGGAAAACGCACGGTCTACCGCCTCGCGGCAAGCGGGCAGATCCCGGCATTCAAGCTCGGCGGCCAGGCAGAGATGCTGGGAAGATTGCCGAAGAGGTGATTGCGCATCTGGTGGCGCTAATGGGCGCCAGGGTCACGATCTCCATCGAGGTGGATGCAGAAATCGCTGACGGGGCACCGGATCATGTTGTGCGCACCGTAACGGAAAATGCCCGGACGTTGAAGTTCGATCCTGGTGGTGGGTTTGAGAAGGAGTAATGACGCGATGTATGGATAGACCCAGCCCTTCGTCCAATAACATCCAACATCTGTGGGGGTATTTCTGGGGGTATCCGTAATAATCGGACCTCTCGGAGGTTAGCGCCAGGCCCGACCTGGCACCAACACGCCCAAAAACACACAATCAAGTGCTACACTTGATCAAGTGTTATTCCCGAGACCCCTCCATGGCCACTGTGAACTTTACCGGCGCGGTGGACCGCGACCTGCTCAAGCGGGCGAAGGTCATCGCCGCCAAGACCGATACCTCGGTGAATGCTCTGTTCAATGCTGAGCTGCGCTATCTGGTGGAGACCTTCGAGGCGGCCGAGGCGGCGGGCAACCAGAATTTCCGCACCCTGCTGGATTTTTCCCTGGGACGCCTCGACGACCTCACCGCCATGCGTGCGCTGGGCATCGACAGCGAGGAAGACCTGTTCCTGCTGATGGCGCAGGCGCACCTGCCCATGCCGCGCCTGCCCGAGGCCGCCACCCAGGCGATGGTGAACACCCTGCAGACGCTGGCACCCTGAGTCCATGGCGGCCAACCCGTCCCCGGCGGTGCAGGTATACCCCGACGCCGGACCGCTGATCACCCTGGCCTATGCCAACGCCCTCGACCTGCTGTTGAGACCGGGTTGGCCGGTGCAGATCGTCGACATGGTGCTGCACGAGGTGACGCGCAACGCCACGCCGACCAGTGCGACGATCTCGGCCTGGGTGAGCGCACACGCCCTGCCCGTGGTCGCCACCCGCACCTTTGCCCAATACCAGACCAGCCTGTCGGCCCCGGACGCAATGCCGCGCCGCGCCAATCTGGGCGAACTCGCCATTCAGGAGACCATGACCGAACTGGCGCTAAGCGCCCCGGAAACGACAAGCGTGTTCCTGTTCGAGGACCACAAGATCGCCCGCGCCAGTTTTCTGCTGCCGGGCAACGGCCGCAAGGTGAGCACCCGCGCCTGGCTGCGCTTTCTGGAACAACGCGGCTGGATCGCGTCCGCCGCCGAAATCGAACGCGCCGCCATCGCCCACGGTCGCAACTTTTCCCGCCTGCGCTTTCCGCCGGACTGAACACGGCCGACCGCGCCGGGCCGGAGATTCAACCCAGATTGTCCATTAGGGCCTGAGATGATGGCGAGACGATTTGCGAGGCAGTTTTGGCAGTTGAGAGGAGTCCGTGGTGGTTCCATGGACGACGAACAAGGGACGAAACGTATCACCCCCCCTTGCCGTGGCGACCAACTTTTGTTGCCCCATAGCCTAATCCAGAACCTTCAGCCCTGTCACCACCCCGACACCAAGGTCATATAGGCAATCCATGCCCCCCGTTGGAAATCGGGGTCTTGCCAGCGCCGATTCTGGCGCTATCGGTAGTTGTAATGCTTAGCGAGTTCATGCCGCTGCCCAACATGGCAGTCCACACCGGCGCTGCGCGATACAGCCGCGCAGCGCCGGTAACTTCCACGTTCGGCCTCTTTGCCCCACTGTGGCGCGTTGGAGTTATTGACAACATGGCCAGGCGTTGGCAGTATCTCCAACATGAAAGCCGTCCAACTCGTATCTACTCGCGTCACCTACTCCGAAACGGCTTTCGCAGAACTCGTGTTGTGGCGGCTTCCGAAACCGTTGCAAGGTTCTGTCCATAGCTTCAAGTATCGGCTCGCCTATGTGGTCCGCGGCGAGTGCGTCCTGCGCTACGACAACGAGGTTGGGAAGGGTGATCACCGACATTTCGGCGGAACGGAAACCGCCTATGGTTTCACGACAGTCGATCAATTGCTTGCGGACTTTCAGTCTGATATTGAGAGGTGGAATGATGAAAACCGTGACACTTGATGTCCGTTCGCCGGCCGATGCCATGGCAGACTTTGCGCACGCGTGGAAAACAGGAAAACCTCAGCGGAGCGCCCGTATCAGCTTTGCCAGGCCCGAGCTGCTATGGAAGGTGCTCACTGAAAAGCGATGGGAACTACTGAAGGCACTTTGCGGTGCCGGGCCTGTTTCAATTCGTGAGGCGGCCCGCCGTGCTCACCGAGACGTAAAGGCCGTCCACGGCGATGTAACTGCCTTACTCAACGCCGGTGTCCTTCGCCGAACCGAGGATGGTCGGATCGAGTTTCCGTTTGAGGCGGTGAAGGTCGAATTTCTGTTGCAGGCCGCATAGGGCATAGGGTTCGTATGGCGAAGAGGGTATCCTCCGGGCATGTACATCCGCCGCGTTACCACTCGTCGCCACGCCTCCGGTGAGGCCTACCACAGCTACCGTCTGGTTGAATCCCGCCGTGAGGGCGGTCGCGTTCGCCAGGTCGCCCTGCTCAACCTGGGCCGGCACTTCGAATTGCCCGAGGCGCTATGGCCCGCCCTCTGTGCCCGTCTGGCGCAGATCCTCGGTCAGCGAGGCGTCCTGGTCCCGGTCGATTTGCCCGAGGCCGTGGAGGCCACGGCTCAGGCCCTGGCCGCCCGGCTCGTCGCCCGGGCGCCGGTGGCCACCGAGACGCCCCAGTACGCCGAGGTCGATGTCACCTCCCTGGAGTTGCTCCAGCCGCGTGCGGTGGGCGTCGAGTGCGCATTCCGCCGAAACTGGACACCCATTCCACGCCAAACTGGACAGCCGGTCCACGGCAACGTGGACAGTCGGAGCGAAGCGACGCATGGGGTGGATGATGTTTACTCTGGCAGGGTTCCAGCCACCTGAATACCCGGCGCACGGTGGAAGGAACAATGCACCCCCAAATGCCGGGCAATGGCGGCCCGCGTGAAGTGTGTTGGATGCGTCAGAGCACCTTTAGTGAAACGCTGAAAAACGCCCTCTCCCTCCGGGGAAGGGCTGGGATGAGGTGGATAAATGCTTGATTACATTATCCCCTCACCCTCACCCTCGCCCCCGCGTGCCGGGGGCGAGGGGATTAAATCAGCGTTTCCTTAGGTGAGCCGTTCTTAGAATCTGGAAGCCGACAGCCAAGACAAGGGGTGTAAAAAGTAGATTCGCTTCTCCTCAATAACAGCCTGTTAAACTCGGCGCTTCGATCCCCGGCTAACCGTCATTGCGAATCGCGCCACCCCGGAGGATGGCTGCCCACGCCCTGAAGGGCGGGGTTTCAAAACGGAGTCCGTTTTACGATGAACACCCCCCGCAAACCCATCGACATCCCGGTCGTGGCCGCCCCGGCCGCGCCCGCCGACCCCCTTGCCAGCGCCTGCGCCAGCGGCGAACCCTATGCACTGATGGTGCTGGGCGACTCCATGCTGCCCGAGTTCGAGGAAGGCTGGATCATCGTCGTCGAACCCGAGGGCGTGGCCCGGGATGGCTCCTTCGTCATCGCCTATCTTGAAAACGCCGAACGCGAGGACGAACGCTACATCCTCCGTCAGCTGGTCAAGCACCCGGAAGGCTGGATGCTCAAACCGCTCAACCCGCTCTACCCCAACATCCCCATCGAGCGGGTCGAGGACGTGGTCAAGGGCGTGGTGGTGCTGAAGAAACACCCGCGCAAGCGCAGCGAGCAGAAACACTATGAATGATCCCCGCCCCGACCTGGTCGTGGTCGGCGGCGGCGTCGCCGGAGTCACTGCCGCCGCCCGGGCAGCCCGCACCGGCGCACGGGTGCTCCTGCTCGAGGCGAGCGATCGCCTCGGCGGCTGTGTCCACACCTGGCAACCCGAACCCGATTTCTGGCTGGAGCTGGGTGCGCACACCGCCTACAACTCCTACGGTGCGCTACTCGATCTTTCCGCCGCCGACCTCATGCCACGCGGCAAGGTGGGCTACCGCTTCATCGAGGACGGACGGACCCGCTCGCCGTTCAGTCGCCTCAAGTTTATGCAAGCGCTCACTCACATGCCGGGCGGACTGCGCCAGGACAAGGCCGGGCGTAGCGTGGCCGAATACTATGCCGGCCTGTTCGGCCCCGATAACTGGTCGCGCCTGCTCGCCCCGGCATTCGCCGCGGTGCTGTCGCAGCCGGCCGGCGACTATCCGGCCGACTGGCTGTTCCGGCGCAAGCCGCGCGTCAAGAGCGCGCCGCGCAAGTTCACCCATCGTGACGGCCTGCAAGCCTGGCTCGCGGCCATCGCTGCCCGGCCTGGCATCGAGCTGCGGCTGAACTGCCGGGTCGATGCGGTGACGCCCACCCCGGATGGGGTCGAGCTGCGCTGCGCGGGTGAAACGTGGTCCGCCCGCCGCGCCGTGCTCGCCCTGCCGCCGGCCCCGGCCGGCGCGCTCCTCGCACCCTGGCTGGGCCGCGTCGGTGAACGTCTCGCCGCCACCCCGAGCGCCCCCTGCGACAGCCTTGCAGTGGTGGTCGAGGCGCAGCGGGTGCGGCTGCCGCCGCTCGCGGGCCTGATCGGGGATACGGACGCCTATTACTCCGCCGTCAGCCGCGATTACCTGCCCCATCCACGCTGGCGCGGCTTCACCTTCCATTTCAAGCCCGACCGCCTCGACGCCGCCGCGCGCCGCCGTCGCGTCGCCGAAGTGCTCGGCTGCCAGGAAAGCGACTTCGCCCACCTTACCGAAAAACGCAATGCCCTGCCCGCACTCACGACCGCCTCGGTGGCGCTGGCCGCCGAACTGGAGGCCACCCTCGCCCCCTACCCGGTGCGCGTGGTCGGCAACTACCTCAACGGCCTGTCGCTCGGCGACACCGCCCAGCACGCCGTGGCGCGGATCGATGCCTGGCTGCCCGAAGCCCGCACCTGACCCCGCGCCCGGCAGGCTTGCGGGCAGGCGCCAGGCTGTCCTACCCTTTTACCCCCCGCACCCCGTCAATGCATCCGGAGCCAGCCATGCCGCGTGTACTCGTCCCCCTCGCCCCGGGCTTCGAGGACCTCGAAGCCACCACACTCGTCGATCTGCTCCGCCGGGCCGAATTCGAGGTGGTCACCGCCGGCCTACAGGCAGGCCTCGTCACCGGCGCGCGCGGCATGCGGGTGGCGCCGGATGCCGAACTGGACGCGGTGCTGGCGGGCGAGTTCGACATGGTGGTTCTGCCCGGCGGCATGCCCGGCGCCCGGCATCTGCGCGATGACCCCCGCATCCTCGCCCTGCTGCAAAGGCAGGCCGCCTCAAACCGTTACACCGCCGCCATCTGCGCCGCGCCCATCGCGCTCGCCGCGGCCGGCCTGCTCGAGGGCAAGCGCGCCACCAGCTATCCCGGCTTCGTCGACCGGCTCGACATTCCCGGCCTGCATTACGTTGCCGAGCCGGTGGTGGTCGATGGCCACGTGGTGACCTCGCGCGGGCCGGGCACGGCGATGGATTTCGCCCTGACCCTGATCGAGCTTCTGGCCGGCCGCGCCAGGCGCGACGTGGTCGAGGCCGGGCTCATGCGCCCCGCCCTGGGCTGAGGAAAAGCGGGCATGCTCAATCTGGGCGTGGACCTGGGCGGCACCAAGATCGAGCTGATCGCGCTCGTCGACGGCAATGAGCGCCTGCGCCGGCGCATCGATACCCCGCGCGACGATTACCCCGCCACCGTGGCGGCGATCGCCGGCCTGGTGACCGGGGCCGAGGCCGAGCTGGGCGCGCGCGGCACGCTTGGCATCGGCACCCCCGGCGCGATCTCGCGCGTCGATGGCAGCATGAAGAACTGCAACTCCACCTGGCTCAACGGCCAGCCGCTCAAACAGGACCTGGAAGCAGCATTGCGCCGCCCGGTACGGATGGCCAATGACGCCAACTGTTTCGCCCTCTCGGAAGCCACCGACGGCGCGGCGGCCGGTGCGGAGGTGGTGTTCGGGGTGATCCTCGGCACCGGCTGCGGCGCCGGGGTGGTGGTGCGCGGCCATGCCCTCGGCGGCGCGAACGCCATCGCCGGTGAATGGGGCCACAACCCGCTGCCCTGGCCCACCGACCTCGAACGGCCCGGGCCGGCCTGCTATTGCGGCCGCTCCGGCTGCATCGAGACCTGGCTGTCCGGCCCGGGATTGAGCCGCGACCTCGCCGCACACGGCGGCCCCGCGCTCAGCGCGCGCGAGATCGCGGCGCGCGCCGAGGCCGGGGATGCCGATTGCACCGCGGCGCTGGCCCGCTACGAGGAACGTCTGGCGCGCGGCCTGGCGCACGTGATCAACATCCTCGACCCGGATGTGATCGTGCTTGGCGGCGGGCTGTCCAGGCTCACCCGCCTGTATGACAACGTGCCCCGCCTGTGGGGCAGGTATGTGTTTTCGGACCGGATCGATACCCGCCTCGTCGCGCCGCGATTCGGCGACTCCAGCGGCGTGCGCGGCGCCGCCTGGCTGTGGCGCGAGGCCACGGCGAGCGAAACCCTGCGCGCGCTGAGCTGGCCCGAACATGTGGCGCTCGAGGCGCGCCCGCACGTGGCGCGGCTGATGTCGGACACGGTGGGCATCGACGATTACCGCACCTTCCTGGAACGCATGTACGGCTTTCACGTCATGCTGGAGGCTGACCTTCCCGGTGGGCTCGCACCGTTCGAGGCCCCCCGGCCGAGCCGGGCCGAGGCGCTCGCCGCGGATCTCAGCGACCTGGGCCTGAATGCGGAGCGGCTGGCGGCCCTGCCCCGTCCCGCCGCGCTGCCGCCACACGCCGATCCGGACCAACGGGCGGGGCTCGCCTACGTGCTGGCCGGGTCCACCCAGGGCGGTCTGGTGCTGGCCAGACACCTCGAAAACCGTCTTGGCGCCCTGCCTTGCCGCTTCCTCCGCATCGATGGCGAAAACACCCGCAGCCGCTGGCTGGATGCACGCTCGGCCATCGACCGCCATCTCGGCCGCGACACGGCGACGATCGACCGCGCCGCACATGCCGCGCGCGATACATTCGCGCTGCTCGCCGACTGGCTGGATCGCTCATAATCCGTATCCACTCGCCACCCGACGTTCAAACCATCATTCAGGATCCCCCCATGCCCGTCAACCTCGCCCCGCCCGATCCCGCTGCCCTCCTGCCCGTTCCCGGCGTCGAGCTGGGCATCGCCTCTGCCGGCATCAAGAAACCCGGTCGCCGTGACCTGCTTGTGATGCGCCTCGCGCCGGAGAGCGAGGTGGTGGGCGTGTTCACCCAGAACCGCTTCTGCGCCGCGCCGGTGACGGTGTGCCGCGAGCATCTGCACCACGGCGAAGGGGTCCGCGCGCTGGTCGTCAACACCGGCAACGCCAACGCCGGCACCGGCGAGGAGGGGCTTGCCCGGGCGCGCGCCACCTGCGCCGCGCTGGCTGATGCGCTCGGCCTGGCGCCGACCCAGGTGCTGCCCTTTTCCACCGGGGTGATCCTCGAGCCCCTGCCGCATGACCGGATCATCGCTGCCCTGCCGGCGGCGATCACCGATCTCGCTCCCGACCACTGGCCCGCCGCCGCCGAGGCCATCATGACCACCGACATCGTCGCCAAGGCCGCCTCGCGCAAGGTCGTCCTCGACGGCGTCGAATTCACCCTCACCGGCATCGCCAAGGGCTCGGGCATGATCCACCCCAACATGGCCACCATGCTGTCCTTCGTCGCCACCGACGCGCCGGTGTCGTGCGAGGCCCTGGAGGCCATCCTGCGCCATGCCGTGAACCGCTCGTTCAACTGCGTCACGGTCGATGGCGACACCTCGACCAACGATTCATGCATCCTCATCGCCACCGGCGCCACCGCCGCGCCAGTGCTGATGGACGATGGCGATCCGCGCTTCCCGGTCCTGCGCGACGCGGTCACCGGGCTGATGATCGAACTCGCCCAGGCCATCGCCCGCGACGGCGAGGGTGCGACAAAATTCATCACCGTACGGGTCGAAGGCGGTCGCGACGAGACCGAATGCAAGCGCATCGCCTACGCGGTGGCCCGATCCCCTCTGGTGAAGACCGCATTCTTCGCCTCCGACCCCAACCTGGGCCGCATCCTCGCCGCGGTCGGCTATGCCGGCGTCGCCGACCTCGACGTCGATCGGGTGCGGCTCTGGCTCGGCGACGTGCTGGTGGCCGAGAACGGTGGCCGCTCGCCCGCCTACCAGGAGGCCGACGGCCAGCGGGTGATGGCCGCGGCGGAGATCGTGGTGCGCATCGACCTCGGCCGCGGCGAGGCCGCCGCCACGGTGTGGACCTGCGATTTTTCCTACGACTACGTCAAGATCAACGCCGAGTACCGCACTTGAACGACCGCCTCGACGCATTCATCGCCCGCGCCAGTGAGGCTCTGGCACGCCTGGAGCCCTGGCTGCCTCCCGCCCCGGCGCCACTGGACTGGCGCGTGACGCTTGCGGCACGCTGGCGGCGCGGGCCGGTGGCGGGCGGGCTCTACCCGATCCAGCATCTGAACTGCCCGCCCTGGTCGGCCCTTCAGGGCATCGACGCGCACAAGAAGGCGGCCGAGCGCAATCTGCGCCAGTTCGTCGCCGGGCTGCCGGCGAACCACATGCTCTTCACCGGCAGCCGCGGCTGCGGCAAGTCCTCGCTCGTCAAGGCGCTCCTGCCGCGCCTGGCGAAGAAAGGGCTGCGCATGATCGAGGTGGACAAGGACGATCTCGTGCATCTGGCGGACATCGTGGAGCGCGTGGCGCACGCGCCGTGGCGCTTCGTGCTGTTCACCGACGACCTGTCCTTCGAGCCCGGCGAGGCGGCCTACAAGCCGCTCAAGGCCGCACTCGACGGCTCGCTCGCCGGACTGTCCGCCAACGTGCTGATCTGCGCCACCTCCAA
This sequence comes from uncultured Burkholderiales bacterium, assembly GCA_964584195.1. Lineage (GTDB taxonomy): Bacteria > Pseudomonadota > Gammaproteobacteria > Burkholderiales > Thiobacillaceae > CAZOZD01. The sequence continues at coordinate 3,788 of CAZOZD010000034.1, read as the reverse complement.
TCGCCGTCATCTCATGCCCGATTACATGGCCGACAACCTGGAAACCCGCTACGTCGGCGAGGAGGTGCATCCGGGCGAGAGCGTCGAGGAAAAGGTGTCGCTTTCGGACCGCTTCGGCCTCTGGCTGTCGTTTCACCCCTTCGACCAGGACCAGTATCTCGCCATCGCCGCCGGCTGGGTGGCCGAACTGGGCGGGACATGGAACGAAACCGCGCGCATCGAGGCCCTGCAATGGGCCACCCAGCGGGGCGGGCGTTCCGGACGCATCGCCCGCCAGTTCGCCGCCGACTGGGCCGGACGCCAGGGCCTGAAACGGTGAGCGCGCGGGTGGAAGTGGCCGCCGCGGTGATCGAGCGGCCCGACGGCGCGTTCCTGATGGCCAGCCGGCCGGAAGGCAAGGTGTACGCCGGCTGGTGGGAGTTTCCCGGCGGCAAGGTGGAACCGGGCGAGACCGCCCGCCACGCCCTGGAACGCGAACTCGGGGAAGAACTCGGCATCGCTGTGGAAACCGCCTGGCCCTGGCTCAACCGCGCCTACGACTACGAACACGCCCGTGTCATGCTGCGCTTCTTCCGCGTCACCGCCTGGCATGGCGAACCGCACCCGCACGAAGGCCAGGGCGCGCTGGCCTGGGTGCATGCGGCCCGGCCCGAGGTGGCTCCCATCCTGCCCGCCAACGACCCGATCCTGCGCGGCCTGACCCTGCCGCTTACCTGCGCCATCTCGGCGGCGACCGAGCTGGGCCGGGAAAGATTCCTGCGCGCGCTCGATTCGGCCTTGGAACACGGCCTGCGTCTCATCCAGTTCCGCGAAAAAAGCCTCGCCGCGACCGAGCGCCGTGCCCTTGCTCAAACGGTGGCGGATCGCTGCGCGGCATTCGGCGCCCGCCTCATGATCAATGGCGACCCCGATCTGGCCCGCGACCTGGCAGGACGCTGCGACATCGGCCTGCATCTTGCCTCGGCCCAGCTCATGGCCGCCCCACAGCGGCCCGAACTGGCCTGGGTGTCGGCCTCCTGCCACGATGCGGCGGAGCTGGCGCACGCCGCGGCGCTGGGACTCGATTTCGTGCTGCTCGGCCCGGTGCGGCCCACCGCCTCGCACCCCGGCGCACCCAGCCTGGGCTGGCCAGCCTTCGCCGGCCTGATCCGCGACTACCCCTTGCCGGTGTACGCCCTGGGCGGCCTCACCGGTGCCAACCTGGCCACGGCGCGCGCGCACGGCGCGCACGGCATCGCCCTCAAGGGAGCCGCCTGGTGAAGCCCGAAAGATACGCCCCCTGGCTGGCCCTGCCCCTCCTGGCGCTGATCGCGGCGGTGGTCTGGTTTTACCGCCCGGCACCGGTGGATGCGCAGCGCATCGCTTGCGCCAATCCCGCCGCCGGCTGCGAGGCACGGCTCGCCCGGGGCCCGGTCCGGGTCGGGATGGAAGGCGAGATCAAGGTGCTGTCACCGTTCAGCGTATGGGCCCACGCGCCCGGCGCACGCGAGGTGCGCGCCAGCTTCAGCATGGAAGGCATGGACATGGGCTTCAACCTGTACACCCTGCGCCCGGATGCGGACGGAGTGTTCCGTGCCCGCGTCACCCTGCCGGTGTGCGTCACCGGCCGGCGCGACTGGGAAATGACCCTGAGCATCGATGGCGAGACCTTGATCGTGCCATTTGTAACCGAGTTGTAATCCATTCCGCGTAGCGCACCCCTATAATCGAACATCCGCCGTGGATTGCGGCGAGGCATCTTCCCGAGGAGACGCGATGTTCACCGAACACACCCACAAACAATTCGACGCCGAACTGGAGGCGGTACGCGCACGCGTGCTGGAGATGGGCGGCCTGGTCGAAGACCAGATCAACAAGGCGGTGGACGCGCTGATCACGGGCAATGCCGGCCTCGCCGAGAGCGTCATCCAGAACGATCATCGCGTCAACGCGCTGGAAGTGGAGACCGACGAGGCCTGCACCCAGATCATCGCCCTGCGCCAGCCGGCGGCCGGCGACCTGCGCATGATCCTCACCATCGTCAAGACCATCACCGACCTCGAACGCATCGGCGACGAAGCCGCCAAGATCGCCCGCTTCACCCTCAAGACCCTGAACAGCGACCGCATCTCCATGCCGCGCTACAACGAGATCCGCTTCATGGCCGATCTCACACTCAAGATGCTGCGCACCTCGCTCGACTCATTCGCCCGGGTCGACGCATCCAGCGCCGCCGCGGTGGCCCGCCAGGACATCGAGGTGGACGAGGAATTCCACCTCATCGCCCGCCACCTCATCACCTACATGATGGAAGACCCGCGCAACATCAGCCTGTTCATCGACCTGATGTTCGTGGTCAAGGCCATCGAGCGCATCGGCGACCATGCCAAGAACATCTCCGAATACGTGGTGTTCATGGTCAAGGGCAAGGACGTGCGCCACACCACCCTGGAAGAGCTGGAACGCGAGCTCGCCTGAACCCGACACCTACGCAGGCTGGGGAACGGCAAAACTCACCCTCTACACAGATGGGCGAGTGAACGATCGGGTTAGCTGTGATAGTGGAGTTCAGTAATCGTGCCGCGCCAGTAAGGAAGACGCGCTTCGGGCGTGAGCCATGCCACCTCTGCGTCGACCGGGACCAGCAGGCCTTCACGGCGCTGGTAGTTGGACAGACGCCCTTCCCAGGGGGTCGGGATGACCCGGCCCCCGACCGTGCGGCCCCGGTCTTCGACCCGGACGTTGTCGAGAAGGCCATTCGTGCCGAAATGGAAGATCATGGACACCCGGATCGCGCCGTCCATGAGGGTGGCGCGGGCACGGGTCGCATCGATGGGTTCCCATTGCATGCCCTGACCGGGCAGCTGGGCCGTCGGATACCACACCGCCTCGGCCATGAAACGCATCAACTCACCTCGGGCCACCTCGCCGCGATCGCGAAGGTCGACCAGACTGAATAGCCCCAGAATCGCCGCTTCGAGGATTCCTTCGCCATCGATATAGGCATCGTGCACATGCACGTCGAGTCCGGGCACCATCGTCACACGGCCATCCCAAACGAAACCAGGGCGGCGCGTGACCACCCGTTGCCTGGAGGTAAAGGGCTTCCACTGTTCTCCCCCCGTCGGACTCAGGTTGAACATGCCACGGTGGACCACATCCACGGCCCGGATGATGGGTGCCCCCTCCGGCAAGACCTGCCGCAGATGATAGGCCACCGGCTCCGGCAAGCCGGACAATTGCAGGGGCTCGAAGTACTCCGCCACCCGCTCGATCCGGGTCGCATCAAGCCTGTCCAGAAGCCCGCGGGTCTTGGATGACCAGCGTCGTTGCCCGACTCCCCATACGGTGACCGCGACGATAACGACACCCGCCAGGCTCAACAGCAGCCATTTCATGACAATGGGCATCCCGGGTCCGATGGCAGTGTCATCCCGTCCCGGCTTCGAATACCGCGTCCAGAGCCCGCCTGGGGGCGGGCGGAAGGGTTTGCGCAGGGTGGCCGCAGCGCCATCAAGGCGGCTCCGCAACTGATGATGAGTTCCCGGTCAAACGGATCGTTGACCGGAAGTGCCCGGGCGCGATCCGCCCGCAGGTCGACCGCCGAAGCTGTGGCACTAAACCGCCATGGCTGGGTATTGTGGCTGGACGGCGCAAGCGTGGCCCGCTGGACTATGGCGCGGATGGAGTCGACGGATCGCATGCTGGCCTCCCTTTTACGATTCGAAGCCGAGTCGATGCTTTTCAGACTAGCCGAACCGTGTATCAATCGATACCCCCCACGGATAAAAAAGGGCGGCCCATGGGCC
>CAZOZD010000033.1:0-13246 GCA_964584195.1 uncultured Burkholderiales bacterium | reverse complement strand
CATACGTACGCGCCGCCATGCTGGCGACCGTGACCCTGGCGGCGGCGTTCGCCGCTTCGGCCCAACCCGTCACCCTCAAGGACGCAGCGCAGGAAGCCGTGCTGCGCAATCCGGAGGTGCTTTCGCGCTGGCATGCCTATCAGGAGGCCACGGAAGGCGTCGACGTGGCGCGGGGCGGCTTCCGGCCCCGGGTCGATCTGGCCGCCGGGGTGACCCGCAAGCATACCGAGGCCCCCAATGTGCCGGATCGCACCTTCACCGAGCGGGGTATCTCGCTCTATCTCAACCAGATGCTGTACGACGGATTCGCCACCCGCAGCGAGGTCAAGCGGCTGAACTACGCCCAGCGCGTCCGTTACTTCGAGCTCCTCGATGCCTCAGAAAATATCGCCCTGGAGGCAATGCGCGCCTACAACGACGTGTTGCGTTACCGCAAGCTGTACAAGCTGGCCGAGGACAACTATGTCCAGCACCGCGCCGTATACGAGCAGATCCAGCGCCGGGTACGGGCCGGTGTCGGCAAGCGGGTCGACCTGGAGCTGGCGAGCGGACGTCTCGCCCTGGCCGAGTCCAACCTGCTCACCGAGGCCAGCAACCTGCATGACGTCAGCGCCCGCTACCAGCGCATCGTCGGCACCCTGCCGCCGGCCGAGATGGTCGAGCCGGACATCCTCAAGAACAACATCCCGAAGCGGGCTGTGGAGGCGATCCGCGTGGCCTACCAGGGGCACCCCGCGCTCCAGGCTGCGCATGAAAACATTGTCTCGACCAAGGCCGAGGCCGAAGGCCGGCGTGCCAAGTTCCGCCCCCGCGTCGACCTCCAGGCGCGCAAGGACTTTGGCTGGGATACCGATGGCATCAAGGGGCGCAGCGATGCCCAGAGCATCGGCCTTCTGCTCAATTACAACCTGTACAACGGCGGTTCCGACCAGGCCGCCGAGCGCCAGTTCTGGAAGCGCGTCGAGGTCGCGCGCGACCTGCGCGACAAGGTCTGCCGCGACATTCGCCAGACCCTCACCATCGCCCACAACGACGTCAACAAGCTGACCGAGCAGCTCAACTACCTCGACCAGCACCAGTTGTCGACCGAGAAGGCGCGTGATGCCTATCGGCAGCAGTTCGACATCGGTCAGCGCACCCTGCTCGATCTGCTCGATACCGAGAACGAGCTGTTCGAGGCCCGTCGCGCCTATACCGCCGCGCTGCATGACTTCGCCCTGGCGCATGCGCGCACCCAGGCCGGCATGGGGCAACTGCTGGGGGCGATCGGCCTGCAACGCCTGGAGACCGACCGCCTTGCCGAGCAGCGCGAACAGGCTGAGTTCGATCCCAACACGGTCTGCCCGCTGGAGGATGTCGGTGCCATGGAGATCGACAAGGATCGCATCTTCGCGGCCGCCCGGGCGGCCAACCCGGAGCTGTTGCCGCCCGATGCACCGGTGGAGCCGATGCCGGACCGGCTGGCACCGCGTGGATCCGCGCTGCCGCCTGCCGCACCGGCGGTGGCGCTCGACAGCGACGGTGATGGCGTGCCGGATGACAAGGATGCCTGCCCGGGCACCGAGGCGGGTGTCAAGGTCGATGCCCAGGGCTGTCCGCTGAAGCCGGTGATCGAGCTGAAGGGGGTGACCTTCAGACTCAATTCGGCGATCCTGGAACCCGACTCAATGCCCATCCTGAACGATAGCGTGGCGATGCTGGAGCGTTATCCCAACCTGAAGGTGGAAATTGGTGGTCACACCTGCAATCTGGGTGGGCCCGATTACAACCTGCGCCTGTCCGACCGGCGCGCCCGTTCAGTGCTCGATTATTTCGTCTCCAAGGGCATCGACCCCGCCCGCCTCAGTTCCCGTGGCTACGGACTGGCCCAGCCGGTGGCGGAGAACACCAACGAGGCCGGACGCCGTCTCAACCGCCGTGTCGAGCTGAAGATCCTCGATTGAGGAGCGTCGTTGTTCCATCCCGGGCCCCGCCGTATGCGGGGCTTTTTGTTTGGGCATCCGGATCCGTTGTGGAAATGATCCTGAAAACCGCAGTCTTCCGCTGACGGTAGTTACCCGTAATATGAATGATTTCAATGGGCTGTGGGCGTCTGGCGAATCCGTTCCGATACGTTGCAACAGCGGATACCGGATCCTTTTTTGAGCCTGGCGGCGGGCGGGTATAATTTGCCTGAACCCGCCCGTCCCTGATCTGCACTGTCCATTCAGGATGGATCGCACGGATCCACCCATTTCCCGGTTCCCGACCCATGGCCGAAACCCACGCCGCCCGTTTCGTGCATCTGCGCCTGCACAGTGAATATTCCGTGCAGGACAGCATCCTGTCCATCGATGGCGCGGTGGGGGCGGCGGCGGCGGATGCCATGCCGGCCCTGGCGCTTACCGACCTGGCCAATGTGTTCGGCATGGTGAAGTTCTATACCGCGGCGCGCAAGAAGGGAGTCAAGCCCATCCTCGGCTGCGACATCTGGGTGGCGGATGCGGCGCAGCGTGACAAGCCATCGCGCATGCTGCTGCTGGTACGGGATCGTGTCGGCTACCTGCGCCTGTGCGAGTTGCTGTCACGCGCCTATCGCCAGAACATGCTGCGTGGCCGGGCCATCATCGATCCGGCCGAGTTCGAACGCACCGGTACCGATGGGCTGATCGCCCTGTCCGGGGCGCAATGGGGGGACGTCGGTCAGGCGCTGCTCAATGGCGCTCCGGTCCAGGCCAGGGAACTGGCGCGCGCCTGGGCGGATCGTTTCCCGGGCGCATATTACCTGGAGATCCAGCGCAATGGCCGGCCCGAGTCCGAGCTTCAATTGCGGCATGCGCTGCTCCTGGCCGAGGCGCTGGACCTGCCGGTGGTGGCGACCCATCCCGTGCAATTCCTGCGCCGCGAGGACTTCAAGGCGCACGAGGCCCGGGTATGCATCGCCGAGGGCGCCATGCTGGCCGACCGCCGCCGGCCGCGCCATTTCACCGAGGAGGACTTTTTCAAATCCCAGGCGGAGATGGCGGAGCTGTTCGCCGACCTGCCCGAGGCCCTGGAAAACAGTCTCGTCATCGCCCGGCGCTGCAACCTGACCCTGGAACTGGGCAAGAGCCGGTTGCCGGATTTTCCCACTCCGGCCGGCCTCACGCTCGACGATTATCTGCGCCAGCGTGCCCGGGAGGGGCTCGCCGAACGCTTGCCGCGCCTGTACCCGGACCCGGCCGAACGCGAGCGTCGCCTGCCCGAATACCGGGACCGGCTCGAACTGGAGCTGGAAACCATCATCCAGATGGGCTTTCCCGGCTACTTCCTGATCGTCGCCGACTTCATCAACTGGGCCAAGCACAATGGCGTGCCGGTGGGGCCGGGGCGGGGTTCAGGCGCGGGTTCGCTGGTGGCCTATTCGATCGGCATCACCGACCTCGATCCCCTGCGCTACGCCCTGCTGTTCGAGCGCTTCCTCAACCCGGAGCGGGTGTCGATGCCCGACTTCGACATCGACTTCTGCCAGGACAACCGCTGGCGGGTGATCGAGTATGTGCGCGACAAGTACGGCGCCGATGCGGTCAGCCAGATCGCCACCTTCGGCACCATGGCGGCGCGCGCCGTGGTGCGCGACGTCGGCCGGGTGCTGGACTTGCCCTATACATTCTGCGACACGCTGTCGAAGATGATTCCCTCCGCCCCGGGCAAGAACGTCAGCCTTGATCAGGCCCTGGAAGAGGTGCCGGAGCTGAAGGAGCGGGTGGAAAAGGAAGAGGATGTTCGTGAGCTGTTCGAGCTCGCGCGCAAGCTCGAAGGATTAACCCGCAACGTCGGCATGCACGCCGGCGGCGTGCTGATCGCTCCGGGCAAGCTCACCGACTTCTGCCCGCTGTACAACGCCGAGGGTTCCGATTCGGTGGTGTCCCAGCTCGACAAGGACGATGTCGAGAAGATCGGCCTGGTGAAATTCGACTTTCTCGGCCTCAGGAACCTCACCATCATCGACTGGGCGCTGAAGTTCATCCAGCGTCTCGATCCGGACTCGAAGCTCGACCTCACACGCCTCGCATTCGACGATCCGGCCGCCTACGAGGTGCTGAAGAAAGCCAATACCACCGCCATCTTCCAGCTTGAATCGGAGGGCATGAAGAAGCTGCTCCTGAAGCTGGAGCCCGACCGCTTCGAGGACATCATCGCCGTGCTGGCCCTCTACCGTCCGGGGCCGCTCGGCTCGGGCATGGTGGATGACTTCATCCTGCGCAAGAAGGGCAAGCAGGCCATCGACTACTTCCATCCCGATCTCAAGGCCTGCCTGGAGCCGACCTACGGCGTCATCGTGTACCAGGAACAGGTGATGCAGATCTCGCAGATCATCGGCGGCTACACCCTGGGTGGCGCCGACCTGCTGCGCCGCGCCATGGGCAAGAAAAAGGCCGAGGAGATGGCCAGACACCGCGAGATATTCAGTCGCGGCGCGGAACAGAAAGGCTATGACACCGGCCTGGCGATGCGCCTGTTCGACCTGATGGAGAAGTTCGCCGAGTACGGTTTCAACAAGTCGCATACTGCCGCCTACGCGGTGGTTTCCTATCACACCGCCTGGCTCAAGGCCCACCATACCGCCGCATTCATGGCCGCCACGCTGTCCTCGGACATGGATGACACCGATTCGGTGCACATCTTCGTCGATGACTCGCTGAAGAACGGTCTGGCCTTGCTCGGGCCCGACATCAACCAGTCCGAATACCGCTTCTATCCGGCCGACCGCAGCACCCTCCGCTACGGGCTGGGCGCCATCAAGGGCACGGGGGAGGGCGCCATCGCCAACATCGTCGCGGCGCGCGAGACCGGCGGGCCTTTCGCCGACCTGTTCGATTTTTGCCGCCGGGTGGACCGACGCATCGTAAACCGCCGGGTGATCGAGGCCCTGGCGCGGGCCGGGGCCTTCGATGGACTGCATCCGGATCGCGCCGCGGTGTTCAACAGCATCGGCATCGCGATGGAGTGGGCCGAGCATGCCCAGATCAACGCGGTGCAGAACAGCCTGTTCGGTGACGAGGGGGGCGATGCCGCGCCGGGCCTGATCGAAAGCCGGGAATGGACCCTGAAGGAAAGGCTCGCCCAGGAAAAGACAGCGCTCGGTTTCTATTTCAGCGGCCACCCGTTCAGTGCCTATCGCGACGAGGTCAAGGACCTGTTGCACCAGCCACTGGCGCGGATCGTGCCGCAGCCCCAGCCACAGTGGCTGGCCGGCGTGATCATGGTCATGCGTACCCAGATGACCCGGCGTGGCAAGATGGCCTTCGCCCTGCTCGATGACGGCAGTGCGCGCATCGAGATCGCCATCTACAACGAGTTGTACGAACGCTGTCGTGACCGTTTGCGCGAGGACAGCCTGCTGGTGGTGCTGGGCAAGGTGTCGCATGACGAATACAGCGGTGGCCTGCGTGTCACCGCCGATGAGCTGTACGATCTCGATGGTGCCCGTGCCCGTTTCGTACGCCTGGTCCGTCTGTCAGTTGATGGCCGGGCCAGCGCGGAACGGTTGCGTGGATTGATCGAGCCGCATCGTTCCGGCGAGGGAACCGGAGGCTGTCCGATCCGTCTCAGTTACCGTCTGGCCGGGGCCGCATGCGAGATCGAACTCGGCCCCGCCTGGCGGGTGCGGGTCAATGATGAACTGGTCGGACGCCTGCGTGACTGGCTCGGCCCCGAGAATGTCGAGATCCGCTATGCGCCGCAGGGCTGATAGCTTGTGAATGAATCTACTGCGCGTCCCGATCGAACAGGCTTCACAAAATAACAGTTGAAAAGAATATGCTTATATTAGATAATGCTTATGACACTGATCTACGGCGCTTATTCCCTGAGCGTTTCAGTGTTGTCTCCTCCATCCTCCTCCTTTGGTGGATTTGAAGCCCGGTCAACCGACCGGGCTTTTTTTTCGTTCCTGGCCGGCCCGGATCGGTAAAATCCGGGACATCCATCATTCTTCCTGCCCTTTTTCATGACCCAGCTGCTTTGGTACCTCCGCCGCAAAGGCGTGGTGAGCGGACCGTTTCCGGTCGGGCAGGTGCGTGAACAGCTGCGCACGGCAGAATTGAGCGGCGCGGACGAGGCCAGCCTGGATGGTCTGTCCTGGACCCCCCTGGCGGATTGCGAGTCCTTTCGCGATTGGCTGCCGATCCATCCGGCCCGGGCCGGAACGGGGGATGAGGAAACGGCGGCGCGCCAGGATCATGAGGTGACCCGGCAACTGGTCCTGGCCGAGTCGCGGCGACGACCATCCCTGCGCATCGGTGCGGTTGCGGCGCTGGCGGTCCTGGTCATTGCCGGCGGGGTCTGGCTGGGGCAGCAACCGGAGACCATCCAGGCGGGGCTGGCCAAGGCCGGCGATTGCGCCAGCGCGCCCGCGCCCGGGGTGTCCTGGCGCGCGTGCGAACGTGCTGGCGCCGATCTGGCCGGGGTGAATCTGCGTGGTGCCGATCTGGTCCAGGCCAGCCTGGAAGGTGCCGATCTTTCGGCAGCCGATCTGGCCCACGCCAATCTGGGCCTGGCGCGGCTGCGTGGCGCCTCCCTGCGCCGAGCGAATCTGCGCGGCGCAACCCTCAACGGAGCGATTCTCACCGAGGCCGCCCTCGGTTACGCCAGCCTGCGCGGGGCCCGTCTCGATGCCGCGCGCCTCGATGGCGCCGGGCTCGGCAATGCCACCTGGCTGGATGGCCGGGTATGTGCCGAAGGTTCGGTCGGCACCTGCCGCTGAAGCGCATGTCGCAGTCTCCGAAACGCATCAGTTCGCGCGTCAACCCCGAGTTCCAGCAGCTGCGTGCCCTGGCCCGGGATGGCCGGACGCGGCGCAGGACCGGGCAGCTTGTTCTGGAGGGTGAGCATCTGATCGAGTCCGCCCTCGCCGCGGGCCTGCCCTTGCGCCGGCTGGTGCTGGCGGAATCCCATGCCGGCCTGGACGACTGGTCGCGCCGCCATCCGCAGGTGCCCTGCCTGATCCTGTCCGAGTCGCTGATGCGCGAGCTTTCATCACTCGTCACGCCGTCCGGCCTGATGGCGGTGATCGACCAGCCTTTGCCCCGGGAGGCCGGCGCGGCCATGGTGTTGTTGCTGGAAGAGGTGCAGGATCCCGGCAATCTGGGCGCATTGTTGCGTACCGCCGCCGCCGCCGGCGTGGAGCTGGCCTGTCTTTCGCCCGGCTGTGCCGAGGCCTGGTCGCCCAAGGCCTTGCGTGGCGGACAGGGGGCGCAGTTCCGGCTGGCCATCCGTGAGGGGGTGGATCTTCTGGAGTTCGTTGCCGCCTTCCCCGGCGAGGTATGGGCGGCGGCACCGGGAAATGGCCCCAGCCTGTATGAACTGGAACTGGGCTTGCCACTGGCCTTCGCATTTGGTAACGAGGGCGCTGGCCTGAGCGGCGGGATGCTCGCCCGCGCCCGGCCGTTCCGCATCCCCATGGCCACCGGGGTGGAGTCGCTCAACGTCGCCGCCGCCGCCGCCGTCACCCTGTTCGAAGCCCGGCGCCGTTGCAGCGGCGCAGGCTCTTGAGCCCGTCCACATCCTGAACCGGACAGTCGCCCGGGCGCCGCCTCGATCCATGCATTCCGTACCCTACTGGCGCCTGTCCGGCTTCTATTTTTTTTATTTCGCCTTCGTCGGGGCGATGGCCCCGTACTGGGGCCTGTATCTGCAATCACTGGCGTTTTCCGCGTTCCAGATCGGGGTGTTGATGTCTCTCCTGCACGTGATGCGTATCTTCGCGCCCAATGTGTGGGGGCACATCGCCGATCGTATCGGGCGCCGGGTGGCCATCGTGCAGATGGCGGCGATTGTGTGCATGCTCTCCTTCATCGGCGTGTTCGTCGATTCGGGCTTCTGGTGGATGTTCGCGGTGATGAGCTTCATCAGTTTTTTCTGGAGCGCATCGCTGCCGCTGGTGGAGGCCACCACCCTGTCGCACCTGGGCGAGCGCACCGACCGCTATGGCAAGATCCGGCTGTGGGGGTCGGTCGGCTTCATCCTGGTGGTGGTCGGCCTGGGAATGCTGCTCGACCACGCGCCGATCCGGGCCATGTTGTGGGTGATCATGGGCTTGTTGCTCGGTATCGTGCTGTTCGCCCGTTTCATCCCCGAGGCCGAGATGCGCCATGTGGAGTCCGAGCATGTGCCCCTGCGTGCCGTGGTGCGGCGTGGCGAGGTACTGGCGTTGCTGCTCGCCGGTCTCTTGATGACCGCGGCGCACGGGCCGTATTACACCTTCTTCACCATTCATCTGGTCGAGCATGGCTACAGCAAGACCCTGGCCGGTTGGCTTTGGGCGCTGGGGGTGGTCTGCGAGATCGGTATCTTCCTCGTCATGCCGCGGGTGTTCCGCCGTGTCCGGGTGGAGACGGTGCTGCTCGTGAGCCTCCTCGCGGCAGCGCTGCGTTTCGTGCTGATCGGCACCCTGGTGGACAGTGTGCCGGTACTGCTGTTCGCCCAGGTGTTGCATGCGTTTACCTTCGGCGCCTATCACGCTTCCGCCATCACCCTGGTGCATCGCCATTTCCGGGGCCGCAACCAGGCCCGCGGTCAGGCCCTGTACAACAGTCTGGCCTACGGGGTGGGCGGCACACTCGGCAGCCTGTACGCCGGGGCTGGCTGGGACGCCCTCGGCGGTGCCGCCACTTTCGCCGGTGCGGCGGCAGTGGCACTGCTCGCTGCCGTCGCGTTCAGCTTGCGCGGGCGGGTGTGACAATGCATCGGGCTGGATTCGCCGGCCATGGAGAATACGCGATGATGAATGTATCCGTTTGGCCTGATGGCTGGATCGTGCCGGACTGGCCGGCTCCGGCCAACGTCCGTGCCTTGATGACGACCCGTGTGGGCGGGGTGAGCCGGGCGGCGTATTCCGGATTCAATCCGGCCAGCCATGTCGGCGACGAGCCCGCTGCGGTGGCGGAAAACCGGAGCCGGCTGCGTGCCGGATTGCCGGCCGAGCCATTCTGGCTCAATCAGGTGCATGGCACCGGCGTGGTCGAGGTGGTGTCTGGGGCCGGGCCGGAAGGCGGGATACCGGTCGAGGCCGATGCCAGCGTCGCCCGTGGTGCCGGCCGGGTGTGCGTGGTGCTGACCGCCGATTGCCTGCCGGTCCTGTTCTGCGATCGCGCCGGTTCGGTGGTGGCGGCCGCCCATGCCGGCTGGCGCGGGCTGGCCGACGGTGTGCTGGAAGCCAGCGTGGCGGCGATGGCGGTGGCGCCCGACGACATCCTGGTCTGGCTGGGGGCAGCCATCGGTCCGGATCGATTCGAGGTGGGTGCGGAGGTTCGAGCCGCCTTTTGCGAACCGCAGCCGCGTTGTGCGGCTGCGTTCCGCCCAGCACCGGCACCGGGCAAGTGGCTGGCCGACCTGTATGCCCTGGCGCGCATCCGCCTGGCCACGCTTGGCGTCACCCGTGTCCATGGTGGCGGCCTGTGCACCCATGCCGATCCGGCCCGGTTCTATTCCTACCGCCGCGATGCACGCACCGGTCGCATGGCCAGTCTGGTCTGGCTTGAGTAGAATCGCCGCCTCGTCTCCTGCCCTGGCTAGCCCTCATGACTGTACTGACCTGGATCCTGCTTGCCAGCGCGGCGGGAGGACTCCTTAGCGTGCTGTTCGCCGCGGTCGCGCTCAAGCTGCGTGCCGAATGGATCCCGGCCATGGTCAGCTACGCCATCGGCGCTCTGCTCGGGGCCACCTTCCTGGAGATCCTGCCGCATGCGCTGGAGCAGGCCGGCAGCCTGAATGCCCTGTTCGCCACCGTGCTCGGCGGTATCCTGCTCTTCTTCCTGCTGGAAAAGCTGGTGCTCTGGCGCCATTGCCATGTCGAGACCTGCGAGGCGCATGGCACGCATGCGCATGCCCACGATCATGGTCGTTCCGGGCTGATGATCACCGTGGGCGATACCTTCCACAACTTCGTCGACGGCATCACCATCGCGGTGGCCTTCCTCGTCGACGTGAAGCTGGGGGTGGTCACCGCCATCGCCATCATTGCCCACGAGATCCCGCAGGAGATGGGGGATTTCCTCATCCTGCTGCACTCCGGCTACAGCCGCCGGCGTGCCCTGTTGCTCAACGTGGTGAGCAGTCTGGCCACCGTCGCTGGCGCCGTTCTGGGGTATTACGCCCTGGCGCCGATGCAGCAGGCCATGCCTTACATCCTCGCCATCGCCGCTGCCGGAATGATCTACGTCGCCGTCGCCGATCTCATTCCGGGGCTGCACAAGCGGGCCGAACTGCGCCATACCGCGTTGCAGATCGGTCTCATCCTGGCTGGTGTGTTCACTGTCCATCTGGCAAGCGGGTTCGCCCATGAGCTGATGGCATCGAGCGGTCTGGAATGGGGCCACGGACATGAGGGTCACGCGCATTGATCGCCCCCGGTCGGGAGCCGGTGTGGTGGCCTTTCATATGGTATAAATCGACTTTTGTTCAATCTGCTTCGGAGAGCTTCATGCGCGTCGCTTCCATGTATTGGCCGGTGGTGTTGCTTGGCGTGGGCCTGGGTCTCGCGGGGTGTGGCAAGAAGGACGGCGACGCCGATGGCGTCGAGGTGGTGCGCATCGGTTCGGTGGCGCCGCTGACCGGGCCGCAGGCGCATCTGGGCAAGGACAACGAGAACGGCGCCCGGCTGGCGGTGGACGAGATCAACGCCCAGGGACTGACTCTCGGCGGACGCCCGGTGCGCCTGGAGCTGATCGGCGAGGACGACGCCGCCGATCCCAAGACCGCCACGATCGTGGCCCAGAAACTCGCTGACCAGGGTGTGAATGCGGTCATCGGCCACCTCAATTCGGGCACCACCATTCCCGCCTCGAAGATCTACCACGATGCAGGGATTCCCCAGATCTCGCCGTCCGCCACCGCCATCGCCTATACCGCCCAGGGCTACAAGACCGCCTACCGGGTGATGACCAACGACGAGCAGCAGGGCAGGGTGCTGGGTGAGTTCGCGGTGCGCGGCATGGGGGCGAAGCGGATCGCCGTGATCGACGACCGCACCGCCTATGGCCAGGGCCTGGCGGACCAGTTCGAGAAGGCGGCGCGTGCTGCTGGCGGGGAAGTCATCGCGCGCGAGTTCACGAGTGACCGTGCGACCGATTTCACCGCCATCCTCACCAGTATCAAGGGCAAGAGTCCGGACGTGGTGTTCTTCGGCGGCATGGATGCCCAGGCCGGGCCGATGACCATCCAGATGCGCCGTTTGGGTCTCGCCGCCCGCCTGCTCGGCGGCGATGGGGTGATGACCAGTGAATACCTGAAACTCGCCGGTGACAGTGCCGACGGCGTCACCGCGTCCTCACCCGGTCTGCCCATCGACGACATGCCGGGCGGTCCTGAATTCAGGAAGCGGTTCGAGGCACGCTTCGGCGTCATCCAGGTGTACGCTCCGTATGCCTATGACGCCGTGCACGTCCTGGTCGATGCCATGCGACGCGCCGATTCCGCCGACCCGGCCCGGGTAGTGGCGGCCCTGCCGGCCACCGACCTGAAGGGCGTGACTGGCCATCTGCGCTTCGACCACAAGGGTGACACTACCGGCGGCGCGGTCACCCTGTACCAGGTCAAGAACGGCAAGTGGGAAGTGCTGGAGACCGTGAAGAGCGCTCAGTGATCGTCTGACCGCTTGCATCGCTCCCTTCGCGCATGGACATCTTCGTTCAGCAATTGATCAACGGCCTCGTGCTGGGCAGCATCTATGCCCTGGTGGCGCTCGGTTACACGATGGTGTATGGCATCCTGGAGCTGATCAACTTCGCCCACGGCGAGGTGACCATGATCGGCGCCATGGTTTCTGTGGCGGTGATGACCGCCCTGTTTGCTGCCGTACCCGGCATGCCGGCGCTGGTGATCGTGCTGGCTGGCCTGTTGCTGGCCATCCCGGCATGCATGCTGCTCGGTTACGGCATCGAACGGGTGGCCTATCGCCCCTTGCGCCGGGCGCCCCGGCTGGCGCCGCTGATCACCGCCATCGGCCTGTCCATCGTGCTGCAGAACCTGGCCATGCTGATCTGGGGCCGGCGCTACATCGCCTTTCCGCCACTGCTGTCGCGTGAGCCGCACGAGTTCCTCGGCGTCACCATCAGCGACCTGCAGATCGTCATCGTCCTGCTCTCGCTCGCCATCATGGCCGGCCTGGCCTTCCTGGTGCAGCGCACCCGGCTCGGGCGCGCCATGCGCGCCACCGCGCAGTCGCGCGAGGTGGCCGAGCTGATGGGGGTGAACGTCAATACCGTGATTTCGGCCACCTTCGTCATCGGCTCCGCCCTGGCTGCGATCGCCGGTTTCATGGTCAGCGCCTATTACGGCCTGGCGCATTACTACATGGGTTTCATGCTTGGCCTCAAGGCGTTCGCCGCGGCGGTGCTGGGGGGGATAGGCAACATCCCCGGGGCAATGCTGGGTGGTCTGCTCCTGGGCGTGATCGAGGCGCTCGGCGCCGGCTATGTCGGTGATCTCACCGGCGGATTCCTCGGCAGCCACTACCAGGACGTGTTTGCATTCATGGTGCTGATCCTGGTGCTGGTGTTCCGGCCCTCCGGATTGCTTGGCGAGCGCGTGGCGACGCGCGCCTGATCCATTTGGCCGCCCGCGTGCTCCAGCCCTTGAACCGCTATTTCCGCGCCCGGCCCTGGCTCGCATTCGCACTCCTGGCGGTGTTTCTGGCCGTACTGCCGTTCATCGTCGGCGCCAGCTTCGGCCGGGGCTGGGTGCGGGTGCTCGATTTCGTCATGCTCTACATCATCCTGGCCATCGGGCTGAACATCGTGGTCGGCTACGCCGGCCTGCTCGATCTCGGCTATATCGCGTTCTATGCGCTGGGCGCCTATCTGTTCGCCTGGCTGGGCAGCCCGCATTTCGGCCTGCATCTGCCGTTCTGGGTCATCCTGCCGCTGGGGGCCTTGCTCGCAGGCCTGTTCGGAGTCCTCCTGGGGGCCCCCACACTGCGCCTGCGCGGCGACTATCTCGCCATCGTCACCCTGGGCTTTGGCGAGATCATCCGCATCTTCCTCAACAACCTCAACGCCCCGGTCAACATCACCAACGGCCCGCAGGGCATCAACCTGATCGATCCGATCCGCCTCGGCGACTTTTCACTGGGCAGCACCCAGGTACTGTTCGGCATTACCCTGCATTCGCCCTATCTGTATTACTACCTGTTCCTCGCATTCACCCTGGCCACCATTTTCATCGCCATGCGCCTGCAGGATTCGCGCATCGGCCGGGCCTGGGCCGCGATCCGCGAGGACGAGGT
>CAZOZD010000032.1:0-13487 GCA_964584195.1 uncultured Burkholderiales bacterium | reverse complement strand
AACAGCACCCCGGCCAGGATGCCCTTCACGGCCAGTGGCGCGCGGGCGAGATCCTTGAAATCGATATTCTGCAGATCGATTTCGTTGAGCTTGGATAGATCGAGTGCCATGGTCATTGCGCCTTCGGATTGTCGGCGGCTTCATCCACCTTGGGTGCGGTCTGCTTGACGTTGAGGCTGAACTCCTGCACCCGCAGATTGCCCACACTGGCCGCCTTGACCTCGATCAGGCGCGGGGTCTCGAACCAGTCCGAACCTTCCAGGCTGCGCATGAAGGTCGATACCCGGGCGCTCGACTGGGCATAGCCATTGAGGGCGAGCTGGCTCTCGGTCTGCTTCAGGCTGCGCAGATACAGGCCGTCCGGGATCAGGCGCGCCATCTCGCTGAACAGGCGAACGGATTCGGAGCGGTTGCTCTGCAGGTCCTCGACCACCTTCTTTCGCGCCAGCAGATTGTTGGTCTTGTCTTTGAGTAGCGCGATTTCCTTGATCTGCGCCTCCAGCTTGGCGATTTCGCCACGCAACAGGGCATTGCGGGCTTCCTGCGCTTCCTGCTTGTTGGTGAGAATCATGTAACCGGCGCCGACCACGGCCAGGCCCGCCAGCATGGCGGTGACCAGCAATGCGACGAACGCCTTCTGCTGCTGGGCGCGCCGCATCTCGCGATGCGGCAACAGGTTGATGCGGATCGTGGTCATGCTGGGTCGAACCTCCGCAGGGCGAGGCCGCAGGCCACGAACAGGGCGGGCGAGTCGGCGGTCAGCTGGCGGGCCTTGACCTGGCTGGAAACCGCCATCCGGGCGAACGGGTTGGCGATGAGGGTGCTGGTCTGCAACTTGTTGTACACCATCTCGTCCAGCCCGGGAATGGCTGCACAACCGCCGGCGAGCAGGATGTGGTCGATCTTGTGATAGGGCGTCGATGAAAAGAACAGTTGCAATGCCCGAGGGTGATGGAGTCCATGAACGGGCGCAGCACCTCGGATTCATAGGCCTCCGGCAACAGCCCCTTGCGCTTGGCTTCCTCCGCTTCCTCGGGCGGCAGGTCAAAGCGACGCGCAACCTCCTGGGTCAGGGTCTGGCCGCCGAACGGATGCTCGCGCTGGAATACCGGCACATTGTCGTACAGCACGTTGATATGCGTCGTGGCCGAACCGATGTCGACGATCCCCACCACCTGTCCCTTGCCGTTGTCGGGCAGCTGGAAGGCGATCTGGTCGAATGCGCGCAGGGTGGCATAGGTGTCGACATCCATGATCGTGGTCTTGAGCCCCACCGCCTCAGCCACCGCAACCCGCTCCTCGACCCGGTCCTTGCGGGTGACCACCACCAGAACCTCGTTTTCATTGGGGGCCCGTTTGCTGGGACCAAGGACCTGGAAGTCGAGTGTGACGTCCTCCATCGGGAACGGCACCATCTGGCCGGCTTCCTCAGTGGCCTGGGTCTCGATGTCGGTCTCGGAGGTGTCCTTGGGAAACACCAGCTTCTTGGCGATCACCGCCGAGGCGGGCAAGGCCAGGGCGATGCTGCGGGTACGCGTGCCGAGCGCCTTCCAGGCGTCGCGCATGGCCTTTTCGACGACCTCCGGCTTGGCGATGTTGCCTTCGCCCATGGCGTCGCGGGGCAGGGGCGCGAATGCGTAGCGCTCGACCCGCAGACCGCCATTGCCGGCATCGGCGAGCTCAAGCATTTTGACCGCCGATGCGCTAATATCCACCCCGATGAGCGGCCTGGACTTGCTGCTGAGTAACCCGAGACGCAAAGTATCCCTTTCCTACGCCGTGGTTGAGCTGGGTTTTAACGTTCTTATTTAAGAGTCCTCGTCAAATCCTAGCAACAACTGCATTTTTTGTGCAACCTTTTTCATTCGTGCCACCGGCTGGACACACCAGCCCCCGGTGAGCGACGCCACAGCCACGAGGCATCCCTTCCCGATCATGAAACGTTGGGCCGTATACCTGCTCGCCAGCCTGGCGGGGCTCATGCTGGTGGCCGGTGCATTCGCCGGCGTGGCGGCGGCCCTGATCTATCCCTCCCTGCCCAGCCTGGAGGCGTTGACCGATTATCGCCCCAAGGAACCCTTGCGCATCTTCAGCGAGGAAGGGGTGCTGCTGGCCGAGTTCGGCGAGGAACGCCGGGCGGTGGTCCGGCTGGCCGACACCCCGCCCGTCCTGCGCCAGGCCATCCTGGCCGCCGAGGACGAGCGTTTTTACCAGCACGGCGGTGTCGACACACTGGGCGTGGCCCGGGCGGCACTGTCCAATGTCATGTCGCGCGGGGTGCGCGAGGGCGCCTCGACCATCACCATGCAGGTGGCGCGCAACTTCTTCCTCAGCTCCGAAAAGACATTCCGGCGCAAGATCAACGAGGCCATGCTGGCATTCAAGATCGAGCATGAGCTCTCCAAGGACCAGATACTGGAGCTGTACATCAACCAGATCTACCTCGGCCAGCGCGCCTACGGCTTTGCCGCCGCGGCCCAGATCTATTTCGGCAAGCCGCTCGCCCGCATCGACCTCGCCGAAGCGGCCATGCTGGCCGGCCTGCCCAAGGCCCCTTCCGCGCTCAATCCGGTGGTCAACCCGGCCCGCGCCAAGGCCCGCCAGAATTATGTACTGCGCCGCATGCACGAGCTGGGCTACATCAACAGCGAACAGTTCGAGCAGGCCAAGGCAAAGACGCTGGCCGTCCGCCAATCGGCCGCGCCTTCCGAGGCGGCCGCCGGCCACATCGCCGAGATGGCGCGCCAGTATATCTATGAAAAATATGGCGAACAGAGCTATTTCAGTGGCATGCGGGTATATACCACGATCCGCATCGCCGAACAGAAAGCCGCCGAGGACGCGGTCCGCGCCGGCGTGGTCGAATACAGCCGCCGCCGCGGCTATGCCGGCCCCGAAGGCGAGATCACCCTGCCCAGCGAGGCCGAGGCACGCCGTACCGCCATCGACCAGGCGCTGGCCAGCCGGTCCGAGGTGAACGGACTGGTACCGGCGGTAGTCGTGGCGGTCGATGACAAGCACATCCGGGTTCGCCTGCGCAATGGCAACGAGGTCGATCTCGGCGCGAGCGAGGCCCGTTTCGCACGCGCCGGCCTGACCGCGAAGAGCCCGCCGGGCCGGCGCATCAAGGTCGGCTCCATCGTCCGTGTGGTACGGCTGGGCAAGGACCAGGCCTGGCAACTCACCTACCTGCCCCGGGTCGAGGCGGCCCTGGTCGGTCTGTCGCCGGACAACGGCGCCATCCGTGCCCTGGTCGGCGGCTTCGACTTCAGCCGCAACCAGTTCAACCGCATTACGCAGGCCTGGCGCCAGCCGGGCTCAACCTTCAAGCCATTCATCTACTCGGCAGCCCTGGAGCGCGGAGTGACCCCCGCGACGGTGTTCGAGGACGCCCCCCTGGAGATCGACCCCGCCATCACTGGTGGCCAGGCCTGGTCGCCCAAGAATTACGATGGTTCCTACGAAGGCCCGATGACGGTGCGCAACGCGCTGGCCAGATCGAAGAATCTGGTGGCCATCCGGGTGCTGCAAGCCGCCGGCGTCGAGTTCGCGCGCGAGCATTCGCTACGCTTCGGCTTCACCCCGACCCGCATCCCGCCCTATCTCACCCTGGCCCTGGGGGTGGGCGAGGTCACGCCGCTGCAGCTCGCCAGCGCCTATGCGGTGTTCGCCAACGGCGGCCTTCTGGTCAAGCCGCATTTCCTCACCCGGGTTACTGACAAGCACGGTCGCGTCCTGGAAAGCTTCCAGCCCAGTCCGCCGCAGCGTGCCCTCGACCCGCGCAACGCCTATGTCATGACCAGCCTGATGCAGGACGTAGTGCGACGCGGTACCGCCACCGCCGCCATGCGCCTGGGCCGCAACGACCTCGCCGGCAAGACCGGCACCACCAACGACCACCGCGACGCATGGTTCGCCGGCTACAACCCGCAACGGGTGGCAGTGGCCTGGATCGGCTTCGACCAGCCCAGGCCGCTCGGCTATAACGAGACCGGTGGTGTATCCGCCCTGCCGATGTGGATCCGCTACATGAACACCGCGCTGGCAAAATCGCCGGACGTTGGCTATCCCCTGCCGGAAGGCATCGCCACCCAGCCGGGCTCCGCGAATGGCGACCGGCCGGAGGTGTTTTTCGAGGAATTCAAGCCCGCGCCGGCAAGCGAGGGCGAGGGCGAGGGCGCGCCTGTCCTGCCGCCCGCCGCGCCCGAGGCGCCCCCCGCCCCCACGCCAGCCCAGGATGCCCAGGGATAACTCCAGGCAGGCGGCGCTGATGCGCCAGCGCATCGCCCAGCAAGCGGCGCAGCTGATGGCCGAGCACGGCATCCGCGACCATGCCCTGGCCAAGCGCAAGGCGGCCCGCCAGCTTGGCCTCGACACCGCGCATGCGCTGCCCGACAACGACCAGATCGATGCCGCGCTGCTTGAATACCACGCCCTGTTCTCGCCCGGTTTCAGCGACCAGGAACTGCGCGCGCTGCGCCAGGCCGCCCTGGTAGCCATGCGCCGCCTGGCACGATTCGAGCCGTATCTGCGCGGCGGCCTGGTCAGCGGCGCGACCACCCGCCACCACGACATCGAACTGGAGATCCACGCCGATTCCAGCAAGGCGCTCGAACAGTTCCTGCTCAATGAAGGCATCCCCTTCAGTAGCGAGGAACATACCGATCATTCCTGTTTCATCCTCGCTGCAGAACCGGCCGACATCCGCCTCAGGGTACTGCCCGAACACGCCCGTCCCGGCCCGCGCGGCAGTCGCCGCTTGAGCCTCGGCCAGCTCGAACGCCTGCTGGCGGAGGAAACCGGACCGCTCGCCGGCTAGCAGCCTGTCGGACTTGGGGCGTCGATCGCGAGAAATGGCCCCGCCGAGGACAGTTTTTGACGATTTCGCCGGGCAATAGTCGAACTATTGCCCAAGAAAGCGGCAGAAAATGGACCGGCGCCGCCGTTTCGCAGCCGACGATCCTCAAGTCCGACAGGCTGCCAGGGTTGACCACGACCGACGGCTTGCAGACACTTGCGCCTGCGCCAACCTTTCCCACGGACACCAGACCCCCATGATCCTCGTCACCGGTGGCGCCGGCATGATCGGCAGCCTGTTCGCATGGCACATGAATCAGCTCGGACGCGACGACCTCATCCTGGTCGATCGCATCGACCATCCTGAGCAGTGGCAAAACCTGTGCCACCGGCGTTACGCCGATTACCTCGATCGCGACGAGTTGTTCGCATTTCTCGACAGCGATCCCGCGCCCAGGATCGAGGCCGTCGTCCACATGGGGGCGATCAGCGCCACCACCGAGCGCGACTTCAATCTTCTGGTGCAGACCAACCTGCGCTACAGCCAGCACTTGTGGATCTGGTGCGCGCGGCATGGGGTGCCGTATGTATACGCCAGTTCGGCCGCCACCTATGGCGGCGGCGAGCACGGCTATGTCGATGCGCACGCCATCGATGCATTGCGCCCGCTCAACGGCTACGGCTATTCCAAACAGTTCTTCGACCAGTGGGCCCTGCGCCAGGCCGCCGCCGGGGCGCCGACACCGCCACGCTGGCATGGGCTGAAATTCTTCAACGTCTACGGTCCGAACGAATATCACAAGGAACGCATGGCCAGCGTCGCTTACCACACCTTCCAGCAAACCCGCGCCAGCGGCCGCATGAAGCTGTTCCGCAGCCATCGTCCCGACTACGCCGACGGCATGCAGATGCGGGACTTCATCTACGTCAAGGATGCCGCCGCGGTGATGGCATTCTTCCTCGGCACACGCACGGAATCGGGCCTGTACAACGTTGGCACCGGCAAGGCGCGGGCATTCCTCGACCTCGCACGCGCCACCCAGACCGGCATGGGACTGGAGCCCGCCATCGAGTTCATCGACATGCCCGCCGATCTGCAAGGCAAGTACCAGTATTTCACCCAGGCCGACATGACCAAGCTGCGCGCGGCCGGCTATGACCGGCCATTCACCGAGCTCGAAGACGGCGTGCGTGACTACGTGCAGAACTACCTGATGCGCGACGACCCCTATGCCTGAACCGGCGCCTACCGATCGCATCGCCGCAGCGCTGGCGGAACACCAGCGCATGGTGACCGAGCTCGCCGGCCTCGCCGGGCGTATCAATGAACTGGCGCAAGGCATGCGCGCGGCACTTGCGGCCGGCGGCAAGATCGTATGGATGGGCAATGGCGGCAGCGCCGCCGACAGCCAGCACCTGGCCGCCGAAATGGTGGGCCGCTTCCGGCGCGAGCGCCCGGGCCTGGCCTCGATCGCGCTGACCACCGACACCTCGATCCTCACCTCGGTAGGCAACGATTACGGCTTCGAGCAGGTGTTCGCCCGCCAGGTCGAGGCCCTGTGCGCCCCACCCGACATCCTGGTCGGCATCTCCACCTCCGGCAACAGCCGCAACGTCATCGCCGCCATCGAGGCCGGCCGCGCGCGCGGCCTGTTCACCGTGGGTCTGCTCGGCGGCGGTGGCGGCCGGCTCGGCGAGTTGTGCGAATTCAGCCTCATCGTGCCCGCGCACAACACCGCGCGTATCCAGGAAGCACACATCCTGATCGGACATCTTTTGTGCGAGCTGGTGGAGGCCGGTACATGAACCCCCTCGACACCCTGGCCGAAATCGTGCGCGCCGGCTTCCGGCCACCGCACGCGCATCCGCCCCGGGTGCTGGTGCTGGGCGACCTGATGCTCGACCGCTACCTGTGGGGCCGCGTCGAGCGCATCTCCCCCGAAGCCCCGGTGCCGGTGGTCCGGCTCGAAAATGAAACCGAACGCCTGGGGGGCGCGGGCAACGTCGCGGCCAATCTCGCCGGACTCGGCCTCGACCCCGTCCTCATCGCCCAGGTCGGCGCGGATGGCGACGGCGATGCGCTCCAGCGCCGGCTCGCCGCAGCCGGCATCGACACCGGCGGATTGATCGTCAGCGCGGCCCGTCCGACCATCGCCAAGACCCGGGTGATCGGCGGCCACCAGCAGATGCTGCGCCTCGACCGCGAACAACCGGGCCCCTTGCCCGACACCGAGCGCGAACGCTTGCACGGCGTGGCTGTCGCCGCCTGCGACCGGGACGATCTGGCCGCAGTGATCCTGTCCGATTACGCCAAGGGCGTGCTCGACCCCGAATTGTGCCAGGCGGTCATCCGGCGCGCCCGGGCGCGCGGCCTGCCGGTGCTGGTCGATCCCAAGGGGCGTGACTGGGCGCGCTATCGCGGCGCGACCAGCCTCACCCCCAACCAGCATGAACTGGCAGTCCTCACCGGCGTGGCCGCGCACGACAGCGCGGCCCTGCTCGCGGCCGGCGAACACACCCGTGCAACACTGGAGCTCGACTTCCTCACCCTCACACGGGGTGAGCACGGCATTTCACTCATCCAGACCGACGCGGTCCGGCACATTCCCGCCCAGGCGCGCGCGGTGTTCGACGTGTCCGGCGCCGGCGACACGGTGATCGCCACCCTGACCGCCGCCCTGGTCGGCGGCATCGAACCGGCCGGGGCCTGCCATCTTGCCAACCTCGCCGCCGGCATCGTGGTCGGCCAGGTCGGTACGGTGCCGATCGAAAGGGATGCGCTGCTGCACGCGCTGGAAGTGGAGGAAGCAATCGGGCAGGCCGACAAGATCGTCCGCCTGGACGGGCTTCAACGCCGGGTCGCGGCCTGGCGTGCCCGCGGGGACGTGATCGTGTTCACCAACGGCTGCTTCGACCTCCTGCACGCCGGTCATGTCACCTACCTGGAAGCCGCGCGCCGGCTCGGCCAGCGGCTCATCGTCGGGCTCAACACCGACCGCTCGGTGCGCGCCCTGAAAGGCCCACAGCGACCGGTGATCGACGAGCACGACCGCGCCCGCGTGCTGGCCGCCCTCGAAGCCGTGGACGCGGTCATCCTGTTCGACGAGGACACCCCGCTCGCGCTCATCCAGGCCTTGCGCCCGGACGTGCTGGTCAAGGGCAGCGACTACCGCGAGGACCAGGTGGTGGGCGGCGCCGAGGTGCGCGCCTGGGGCGGCCGGGTCGAGCTGGTGCAGCTGGTCCCCGGGCGCAGCACCAGCGGCATCGTCGCCCGCATCGGCAGATGATGCGCGGCACGGATGGGACGCCCGGTCTGCCGTCCGACCCCACGATCCGCCGCATCCTGATCATCAAGTGGAGCGCGATGGGCGACGTGATCCTCGCCACCGCGCTCATGGAAGACATCCGCCGCGCATTCCCCAACGCCATCCTGCACCTGAACACCCTGCCGCCTTTCCGGCGCCTGTTCGCGCACGACCCCCGCTTCGCCGAAGTCATCGCCATCGACGTGCGCCGCAAGCCCGGCCGACTGGGCGCCAACCTGGAATGGCTGCGGCGGGTGCGGGCCGGCGGTTACGATCTAATCATCGACCTGCAACGCACCGACCACAGCCGGGCATTGCTGGCCCTGCTGCGCTTGAGCGGCGGCGCGCCCCGCCACCGCCTCGGCAATCGCGGCGGCTTTCCCTACAGCCAGACCCCGGCCATCACCGATCCGCGCGCGCACGCGCTGCCGATGATGCGTTCGGTGCTGCGCTCGGCCGGCATCGCCTGCACGACCCCCCACCCCATCCTGGCACCGGGCCAGGCCAACACCGACGCGGCGGCCCGCAGCCTGCGCGAGCATGGCCTGATCCCCGGCCGCTTCGCGGTTTTCCTGCCCGGCTCCCAGGCCGCCGGTTGGCTCAAGCGCTGGGGCGTGGAGCGATACGCGGCGCTGGCGCGCGGCGTGATCGACTCCGGTCTCATCGATCAGGTGGCGCTGGTGGGGGGCCCGGACGAGGTCGAGGACTGCCGCCGGATCGCCGCGAGCGGCCCGAACATCGTCAACCTGAACGGCACCCTGGACCTGCTCCAGATCGCCCCGCTATGCGCCGAGGCACGCTTCATCGTCGGCAACGACACCGGCACCGCCCACATCGCCGCCGCCGCCGGCAAGCCGATGCTGGTGCTGTGCGGCGCGACCGACCCGCGCCGGGTGCTGCCCTTCGGCCCGGCAGTGCGCGGCCTCCAGGCGGCGGTGCCCTGCCGCAACTGTTATGCCAAGGAATGCACCCAGGCCGAGCCCTTGCTGTGCATGCAGGGGCTCACGCCGGAATTCGTGCTGGAAGAGGTCCGGGCCATGCTGGCCGGCCATGAAAACACGAGCCCAGGCGAATGGCCCATGCTGCGGGTCACCTGGTCGGCAAACGCCGAGATTCAGCCGCGTATTTCGGGCGGCCCTTCCTGAGGCGGCGCGCCCGGCGGCATGGCACGCTCGCCGACGCGCTCGAACTCGGCCGCTTCGTGGAGCTTGGCGTATTTCATGAACGCATAGAACGCCATCACCACCGAGGCCATGAATCCCGCCCAGCCATTGAGGAATGCGCGCTTGAACAGGTAGCTGCGCACGAACGCGAAGGGCGGGTAGAACACCATCTTCCAGGGGTTGGGTGAAACGCCGCGCCCCCGTTTTTCCCGCACCAGGCCGCTGGAGTATGCATTCACCTTGTCCACCTTGACGTGCAGGCTGGTCTCGCCGAAGTGATAGAACGGATGCTTGAGCCGGGCAATCCGCCCCTCGACCTTGGGCGCGGCATGGATGGGCATGGCGTCGATGTGGCCGCGGTTCTTGTCGAACAGGCGCAGGAAATGGTTCATCCGCACACGCGGATCGCTCATCCGCCAGAACAGCTGCTCCTGGCGCGGCAGGGTGTAGCCGTCCGCATCCGGACCGCGCCGCATGAGCTCGCGAATCTCGGCTTGCGATTCGGGGCT
Organism: uncultured Burkholderiales bacterium; assembly: GCA_964584195.1. Classification (GTDB taxonomy): domain Bacteria; phylum Pseudomonadota; class Gammaproteobacteria; order Burkholderiales; family Thiobacillaceae; genus CAZOZD01. The sequence continues at coordinate 3,713 of CAZOZD010000032.1, read as the reverse complement.
CAGCGCCTCGTCGGCATCCAGCAGGAGCACCCAGCGATGGCGGGTCTTTTCCAGGGCCGACTGTTTCTGCGGACCATAGCCCTTGAACGCTTCCTGATGGATGACGCAGCCATGCGCCGCGGCGATGTCGAGGGTGGCATCGGTGCTGAACGAATCCAGGATCAGGATCTCGTCGGCCCAGTGTACCGAATCGAGACAGGCCGGCAGGGTGCGGGCGTTGTTGAAGGTGGTGATGAATACGGAGAGTTTTTCCATGTCCGGTGAGCGTGAGGCCTGGCATGCCGTATGATAGCCGCCCATGTGCGGAATCGCCGGGTATTCCCTGAATTCCGGGTCGCGCCAGGGCGACGCGGAATTCCTCCATGCAAGCGCCCTCGCAGCGATGGCGCAGCATCTCGCCCACCGCGGCCCGGATGGGCAGGGGTTTCATGCGGACGGACGGGTCGGATTGTGTCACACGCGCCTGGCCATCATCGACCTGGCCGGCGGCGCCCAGCCGCTCTACAGCGAAGATCGGCGCCTTGCACTGGTGGCCAACGGCGAGATCTACAACCATGTCGAGCTGCGCCGCGAGCTCGAATCACTGGGGCACCGCTTCGCCACCCGCTCCGACTGCGAAACCATCCTGCACGCCTACGCAGCCTGGGGGGAAGGGTGCGTCGGGCGCCTGCACGGCATGTTTGCATTCGCACTCCATGATCGTGCCCGCGACACGCTGATCCTCGCCCGCGACCGGCTTGGCATCAAACCGCTCTATTACACCCAAACCAAACGTGGATTAGCATTCGCCTCCGAGATCAAGGGCCTTTGGCCCTGGCTTGAAACGCGGCGGGTGCGGGCCGATGCATTGGCCGGGTTCATGCAGAACAACTTCTGCGCCGCCCCCGCCACCCTGCTGGACGGGGTATCCAAGCTGCCGCCTGGGCATCTCGCCCGTATCGGCGCGGACGGCGCGTTCGAACTGCATCGTTACTGGACCCCGCTCGCGGTGGAGCCGCTCGACATCGGCTTTGACGAGGCCGTCCGGCGCTTCGACACGATCATGGATGAGGTCATCTCGATCCACCTGCGCGCCGATGTACCGTTCGGCCTGTTCCTGTCCGGCGGCGTGGACTCGTCCATCCTCGCCGCGCTGATCGCGCGCCGGACCGATGCGCCGCTCAGTACCTGGTCGGTCGGTTTTCCCGGCACATCGACCCACAACGAACTCGATGCCGCCGCCTGGGTGGCAAAGCGTTTGCAAACCCGCCACAGCGCGCTGGAAGTCGACGCCGAGGCCATGTTCGCGCGCCTGCCCCACGCGGTCTGGGCCGCCGACGACCTCACCGGTGACTATGCCTGCCTGCCGACCTCGCTCCTCGCGGAGCGGGCCGGCCAGGAGCTGAAAGTGGTGTTCTCCGGCGAAGGGGGCGATGAGGTATTCGCCGGCTATGGCCGCTATCGCATGTCCTTCATGAAACGCTGGCTGGCCGCCCTGCGCCGGCCGGGCAGCGGGGGTTTCCGCACCCGCGGCCTGCTCGACCGTGCCCCGGACGATCCATCCGCCCCCGCGCTCGCCGCGTGCATGCCTGGCTGGCGCACACCCTTCATCCAGGCCTGGCGGGACACCCCCGCCGACTGGAGCGACCTGATGCGCCGCCAGTATGTGGACCTCGTGACCTGGCTGCCCGACGATCTGCTCGTCAAGGCCGACCGCATGCTGATGGCCTGGGGCGTGGAAGGCCGGGTGCCCTTCCTCGACCATCGCGTCGTCGAATTCGGCCTCGCCCTGCCCGACCGGCTCAAGATCGACGCCCGGCGCGGCAAGCGCTTCCTGCGCGCCTGGGGTGAACGCATGTTGCCCGGCGAACACCTCCGGACACGCAAAAAGGGCTTCACCGTGCCGGTGGGCGAATGGCTGCGCGGCGATCGCCTCGACCGCTACGCCGCCAGCGTGCTGGCCAGCGAAGGCGTGCGGCAATGGTTCAGGCCGGAAGCCCTGCACCGCATGGTCGCCCGCCATGCCCGCCACGGCGGGCTGGCAGGACCGCTCTGGGCGCTGCTTTGCTTTGCACTCTGGCACCGCGCATTCATCGAGGGTGAAGGCGACATGCCTGCCCGGCAGCAGGACCCCTTCGACTACCTCGGCTAGGCGCTGAGCAAGCGGCGGTACAGTGCGAGGTAGGCCGCGACGATGGCCTCCTCGCTGAATTCGCGCATCAGCTTGGCCCGACCCGACTCGATCATGCGCGCGCGCACGTCCGGCACCAGGCTCAGAGCAGCCTCGATGCCCCGCGCCAGCCCCGTCGCGTCCGCCACCGGCACCAGCGCGCCGTCCACGCCCGGCTCGATCAGCTCCGCCGGGCCCTGCGCGGCGTAGGACAACACCGGAACCCCATTGGCCCAGGCCTCCAGGATCACGTTGCCGAGCGGCTCATGGTGCGAGCTGCACACGAACAGCTCGGCGAGCTGATACCAGGGCGCCGGGTCGTATTGCCAGCCTGCCCACACCACCCGTGCCGCGATGCCAAGCGACTCGGCCTGGGCGCGCAAGGCGGCGCGCAGCGGGCCGTCCCCGACCATCAGCAGGAACAAGGGCCCGCCGGCCAGGTTGGGTGGCAAACGCGCGAACGCCTCCAGGAGGTCGGCAAAGCCCTTGTTGGGATGCAGGCGCCCCAGTCCCAGCACCAGCCGGGCGTTCTCGGGCAGCCCGAGACGCCGGCGCATGGCCTGCAATTGCGCAGCGTTTTGGCGCACCGGAATGTCGACGAAGTTGCCGATGTGGAATACCCGTTCCTCTGGCAGGCCGGCACCGACCAGGTAATCGCGGATGCCACGGGTATTGCCGATCCAGGCATGGGCGTGACGGTAGCCGGCAAGCTTGTAGTAACCGCCCAGACGCGCGACGTGGACCGGCCGGCCGGGCATCGGCCAGCGCGCCAGGCGGGTGGCGCGCCCCATGTAGGTCTGGACGATGTCATAGCTTCGACCGATCGAGCGGATGCGCCAGGCCGAATACAGGTCCCATACCCCGGCCATGGGCGCGTGATGGCGCATCACCTCCGGCGCCAGCGCTGCATCGATCTCGCCGCCGGCAACCGTGAACGCCGCCACGGCCCCGCCACGCGCGGCCAGCGCATTGACCAGGCGGACATAGAAACGCTCGGCGCCGCCCAGCTTGCGACCGCCGATGACATGCAGCGAGGAGGGCGCACGAACCTCGCTCATGTGCTCCGCTCCGGGTCGAAGGGCTCGAAGAAGCGCGGGTTGAAGCCGCTGACGAACAGGCGAACGAATTTTTTCGCCCGCCGCTCGATGGGCTTGTACAGTCGGCGCGACAGGACGGTGCCGGACAGGCGACTGCGCTTGTCAGGCTCACGCTTCCAGCCTTGGACATAATCGCTCTGCTGCGGCATTTCGCGGAATACATCCTCCTCCACGACCTTTTTCGCCATCACCATGAGGTAGGTGGGCGTGCTGTTGCTGAAGGTGACACGGCGGCGTATTTCGCCCGGGTTCTTCGCCCGATACCAGCGGCCGTTGCGGCGGTTTTCCACGGCCAGGACCAAAGGCGGCTCGAAACCGTTTCGCGGGCAAAGGATGCTGAAGAACAGTTCCGGGCTGAACTGATAAAAACCATGGCCCATGAAGTTGTTGGCTGGGGTAATGGAAATGAAATGGCCGCCGACCCGCACCATTTCCATACAGTTTTTCACGGCGACGGGGAAATTGAA